>NZ_JBSFMS010000070.1:0-36182 GCF_053599675.1 Streptomyces sp. NPDC000880
CTCGTCGATACGGTCCGGGCTGAGCCGGTGAAATACGGTGAACCTCGCCTTTGTCGAGAGTCCGGTCCAGCTCCTGAACGTCCTGGAGTGGGGCCACGCACAGCAGGGTGCGGCGCTGACCGGTGCCGCGTCCCAGCCGGCGGGCACGGCACGTACCGGTGTCGCCGATCTCACGGTGGTCGTTCTGTCGCCCACCGACCCCATGTCGCGGGGCCAGCTGCGCCGGATGGCGGAGCTGGCCCGCGGCGAGGGGTACACGGTGCGCTGGCAGGAGGCGCGCGGAGGGGCTCGCGCGCCGCTCAAGACGGTGCGCGAGCTGGCCCCACTGCTGCGTAGCGCCGAGCGCATTGTCATCGGGGACCCGTTCTCCCGCTACGTACAGCTGCTGCTGACCCTGGTCGGCAGCAGGGATCTGACCGTGGTCGACGATGGCACCGCCACGATGGAGTTCGTGGCACAGCTCGCGCGCGGCGAGAAGTTGGTGCGCTGGCACCGGCGCGGCAGGCGGGGGCCGCGCGAGCTGGTCCTCACGCCGGTCACCTTCCTGGCCCGCCGTCGGCTCACCCCGTCGCGCAACCGCGATGTCGAGGTCTTCACCTCGATGCCCGTCGAGCCGCCGCAGGGGGTCACGGTCACGCCGAACGGGTTCGGCTGGACCCGCTCCCGGTACGGCCCGCCCAAGATCACCCGTGGCGCGGACCTGGTCGGCACGTCGCTGGTGGAGACGGGGGTGGTCGACCTGGACCAGTATGTGGAGGCGGTCGCCGCGCTGGCCCGTACGCACGGCGCCACCAGGTATTTCGCGCACCGCCGCGAGAGCTCGGACAAGCTCCACCGCCTCGCCGTCGAGACGCGCCTGGAGATAGTCCGGCCGGACCTGCCGCTGGAGCTGATCGCCCGCCGCGGCCCGATAGGCGCCACGGTCCTCAGCTTCCCCTCCACCGTGGTGCACACCCTGCCGCTCGCCCTGGCGGGCACCGGAATCAGGGTCGCGGTCTGCGACATAGCCCCGGAATGGCTCAGGGACAGTGCCTCCCCACGGGCCCAGGGGTTCCTGGCGGGGGTCACGGGGACGGCTCGGGATGTGCAGCGGCTGCCCGCACCGGCCTGAAGGCATGATCTGCCGGGCGGAAAGAAGGAGTGATTTTACCCATACGGATGGACAACCATGCACCTCGGGGCCGTCTTTCCTTACCCTATCGGGCTGAACTTTTGTTGATCAGTGGCCAGTTGGACCCCACCTGGGATTATTCTTCAACAGGTGAACCAACTCATGTCCCACGAGTCCGCCGACCTGCGCGGGGAAGCCGCACTGCCCGGCACGCTGTCCGAATCGCTGCGCGCCGAGCTGATTGCCTTCCGCCGCGACCTGCACATGCACCCGGAGCTCGGCAATCAGGAGTTCCGTACCACCGCCGCGATCAAGGCCCGCCTGGAGCAGGCCGGCCTCGCGCCGCGGGTGCTTGCCATCGGCACCGGACTCGTCTGTGACATCGGGACGGAAAAGGGGGAGCGAAGCTCAGACATGGGTGGTGAGGGGCGACGGGCGGGCGGGGTACGGCCGCTGTTCGCGATCCGCGCAGACATCGACGCGCTGCCCATTCCCGACACCAAGACCGGGGTGCCCTACCGCTCCACCGTCCCCGACCGCGCCCACGCGTGCGGGCACGATGTGCACACCACCGCGGTCCTCGGCGCCGGGCTCGTCCTCGCCGAGCTCGACCGGCAGGGCCTGCTCCCGCAGCCGGTCCGGCTGATCTTCCAGCCCGCCGAGGAAGTGCTGCCGGGCGGCGCGCCCGACGCCATCGAGTCCGGTGTGCTGGACGGCGTCGGCAAGATCATCGCGGTGCACTGCGACCCCAGGGTCGACGCGGGCGTTATCGGGCTGCGGTCCGGACCCATCACCTCCGCATGCGACCGGCTGGAGGTCGCGCTCGACGGCCCCGGCGGCCACACGGCCCGCCCGCACCTGACCACCGATCTGGTCACCGCGGCCGCGAACGTTGTCACCGAGGTCCCGGCCCTGCTCGCCCGCCGCGTCGACGCGCGTTCCGGCCTCGCCATCACCTGGGGCCGTATCGAGGCGGGCCACGCCTGCAATGTCATCCCGCAGCACGCCGAACTGTCCGGAACTGTTCGCTGCCTCGACCTGCCGGGCTGGCGCGCGGCCCCCGACCTGGTGCACGCGGCCATCGACGAGATCGCCACGCTGCACCGGGCCAAGTCGCAGGTCAACTACATCCGCGGGGTCCCGCCGGTGGTCAACGACCCGGTGGTGACCGAACTGCTGCGCGACGCGCAGACCGCGCGCCGGGGATCGTACGCAATCGAGGACACCGAGCAGAGCCTGGGCGGCGAGGACTTCTCCTGGTATCTGGAGCATGTGCCCGGCGCGATGGCGCGACTGGGCGTGCGTACGCCGGGTGACACGACCCGGCGCGATCTGCACCGCGGCGATTTCGACGCCGACGAGCACGCGATCCAGGTCGGTGTCGAGCTGTTCACGGCCGCGGCCCTGATCGATGGGCTCCCCGCCTGAGCCGAGAAGGGCGGGAGGCGTCCGCGATTCCGCGGGTGCCTTCCATTTCTACCTCAAAAATCCGATTCCCCCGGCTTTGCTGAGTTCTGTGCGTTCGAGAACGGTCGCCGCTTTGCTGGACCCCCTCCGCAGAATAGAGAATTCCGCTCATTCGCCGGGCCATGGGGCACGGACCGCGCCGCGCGCGAGCCCTTGGATGCCGGCGCGCTTGCGGCGCCGCCGCGTGGGGTAGCGAAGGGGGCCGACCCCGGATCGAGGCAGGTCACTGCCTGTGATGACGAGAGGTGCTGCACGTGGCGAAACGTGTCTGGAATATAGATCATGCGAAGTATGTGAGTTCTCTGGAAGAATGTCGGCCAGGCGTAACCGCAGAGTCTTCCACGCGTCGATCCGATAACGACTGATGAACGGGTCTTTAACTGACATCTACGCGCGTTACGATCGCCGCGAACGCAGCGCCGGAAGTGGCGCTTTCGGCCAGGTCTAAGGAGCCTTTCCGTGCGCCGGATCACCAGGATCGCCACCGTGGGCATCGCCTCCGCGGCACTCGCACTGTCCGCCACCGCGTGTGGCGGCAAATCGTCTTCCGAGGCTGGCTCGGACAACGGCGCCGCCGCCGCCGCCATCGCCTACGACATCGGCGGTCGCGGCGACCAGTCCTTCAACGACGCCGCCTACGCCGGTCTCGCGAAGGCCGAGAAGGACCTTGGCATCAAGGGCACCGAAGCCGAGCCCAGCGAGGGCGAGGGCGACCCCGACAAGGTCCAGCGCCTCACCGAGCTGGCCCGGGCCGGCAACAACCCCGTGATCGGCGTCGGCTTCGCCTACGCCCCGGCCATCGCGGAGGTCGCGCCGAAGTTCCCGAAGACCACCTTCGGTCTCATCGATGACACCTCGAAGACCGGCGAGAACATCGCCAATCTGGTCTTCAACGAGGAGCAGGGCTCCTACCTGGCCGGTGTCGCCGCCGCCAAGGTGACCAAGTCCAACACCGTCGGCTTCATCGGCGGTGTCGAGACCCCGCTGATCAAGAAGTTCGAGGCGGGCTACGTCCAGGGCGTCAAGGACACCAACAACAACGTCAACGTCAAGGTCCAGTACCTGACCCAGCCGCCGGACTTCGGTGGCTTCTCCAAGCCCGACCTCGGCAAGGCCGCCGCGCAGGGCCAGCTCGACGCGGGCGCCGACGTGATCTACGCCGCCGCCGGTCTCGCCGGCTCGGGCTCGATCGAGGCCGCGGCCAAGGCCAAGAAGTGGGCCATCGGCGTCGACTCGGACCAGTACAACCAGAAGGGCCTGGCGCCCTACAAGGAGTACATCCTCACCTCGGTGACCAAGGACGTCGCGGACTCCGTCTACAACCTGATCAAGTCGGTCAAGGACGGCAAGCCGCAGTCCGGTGAGGTCCGTTACGGCCTCGCCAAGGGCGGTGTGGGCCTGGCCGCCTCCAACCCGGCCTACACCAAGATGACCGACGTGACCGCCGCGGTCGACAAGGCCAAGGCCGACATCATCGCCGGCAAGATCAAGGTTAAGACCGCTCCGTAATCGCGCGGCCCGGAACCGAAGGTCCGCGGGTCCGGAAGGACGGCGAGCAGCCGCCTCCCGGACCCCGGGCCGGTTTCCGGCCACGGGTTTTCTGTATTCAAATGATGCTACGCGCGTAGATCGCTCTCTGACGCGGTAACTTCGCCCCGCCCCCTGCCTCCAGCCCGTCCGCATGCCTCCATGCTCCTTTCCCGCCAAGGAGAGTGCGTCATCAACGCGTCCAGCCCTCCTGCCGCCGTAGAACTGCGCGGCATCACCAAGCGCTTCCCCGGCGTCGTCGCCAACCACGACATCGACATCACCGTCGGCAGAGGCACCGTGCATGCCCTCGTCGGTGAGAACGGTGCCGGCAAGTCGACCCTTATGAAGATCCTCTACGGCATGCAGAAGCCGGACGAGGGCACCATCACCATCGAGGGCGACCATGTCACCTTCTCCAGCCCCGCCGACGCCATTGCGCGCGGCATCGGCATGGTCCACCAGCACTTCATGCTGGCCGACAACCTCACCGTGCTGGAGAACGTGGTTCTCGGGGCTGAGAAGCTGTACGGCATCGGCGCCCGGGCCCGAAAGAAGATCCAGGAGATTTCGGACGCGTACGGGCTGAACATCCGCCCGGACGTACTGGTCGAGCAGCTCGGCGTCGCAGACCGCCAGCGTGTGGAGATCCTCAAGGTCCTCTACCGCGGCGCCCGCATCCTCATCCTCGACGAGCCGACCGCCGTGCTCGTCCCGCAGGAGGTCGACGCGCTCTTCGACAATCTGCGCGAGCTCAAGGCCGAGGGTCTGACCGTCATCTTCATCTCGCACAAGCTGGGCGAGGTCCTGTCGGTCGCCGACGAGATCACCGTGATCCGCCGCGGCACGACGGTCGGCACCGCCGACCCCCGCACCACCACCACGAAGCAGCTCGCCGAGCTGATGGTCGGCAGCGAACTGCCCTCGCCACAGACCCGTGAGTCGACGGTGACGGATGTCCCGATGCTGCGGGCCTCGGACCTCAGGCTGACCGTGACCGACCCCGACGGCGTCATCCGCGAGGTGCTCGCCGGGATCAACTTCACCATTCACAAGGGTGAGGTCATGGGCATCGCCGGTGTCGAGGGCAACGGCCAGACCGAGCTCATCGAGGCCCTGATGGGCATGCGCGACCCCGACGGCGGTGTGATCACTCTCGACGACACCGACATCTCGCACGCGCCGACCCGCAAGCGCCGCGAGGACGGCATCGGCTACATCCCCGAGGACCGCCACCGGCACGGCCTGCTGCTGGAGTCCTCCCTCTGGGAGAACCGCATCCTCGGCCATGTCACTGAGCGCCCCAACAGCAAGAAGGGCCTGCTCGACATCAGGGGCGCCCGCACCGACACCGAGCGGATCGTCCGCGAGTACGACGTCCGTACTCCCGGTATCGAGGTCACCGCGGCATCCCTGTCCGGCGGCAACCAGCAGAAGCTGATCGTCGGCCGCGAGATGAGCCACACGCCGAAACTGCTGATCGCCGCCCACCCCACCCGTGGCGTGGACGTCGGCGCGCAAGCGGCGATCTGGGACCAGATCCGTGAGGCGCGCCACGAGGGCCTCGCGGTGCTGCTGATCTCCGCCGACCTGGATGAGCTCATCGGGCTCTCCGACAGCCTGCGGGTGATGTACCGGGGCCGGCTGGTCGCGGACGCCGACCCCGCCACGATCACCCCGGAGGAGCTGGGCTCGGCCATGACCGGCGCCGCCACCGGCCACCTTGAGCACGACGAGAACGGTGAGGGCCGATGAAGAAGTTCGACAAGGACCGGCTGGTCCTGGGTCTCGCCGGCCCGGTGCTCGCCCTGGTCGTGGCCTTCGCGCTCACCTCGGTGGTGCTGCTCGTCTCGGACCGGAATCCGGTCGAGCCGTACCAACTGATGTGGCAGAACGCCGAGTTCACCGACGTTCAAGTACTGATCCTCAATCAGGCGGGTACGTACTATCTCGCGGCCCTGGCCGTCGCCATCGGCTTCCGGATGAACCTGTTCAACATCGGTGTGGACGGCCAGTACCGACTCGCGGCGATGCTCGCGGCAGTCGTCGGTGCCTCCGTGGAGCTGCCAGGGCCGCTCCACATCCTGCTGATTGTGCTCGTCGCCATGTTCGTCGGCGCCTTCTGGGCCGGAATCGCGGGCATCCTGAAGACCACCCGCGGGGTCAGCGAGGTCGTCTCCACGATCATGCTCAACGCGATCGCCACCAGCCTGATCGCGTGGATGATCCTGCCGGCCAACCTCGGTGTGCAGCCCGAGGGTTCCAACGACCTGACGACGGGTGAGATCTCCGAGTCCGGCTGGTTCCCGGGCCTGGACGTCGACGGCGGAGTCATCTACGGCTTCACGTTCGTCGCCTTCGCGCTCGGCATCGTCTACTGGTTCGTGCTCAACCGCACCCGCTTCGGCTTCGACCTGCGCGCCACCGGCGCCAGCGAGTCCGCCGCCCAGGCGAGCGGCGTCGACGCCAAGAAGATGGTCCTCACCGCCATGCTGATCTCCGGCGCGGTCGCGGGCCTGTCCGGTCTGCCGCTGCTGCTGGGCCAGACCCACACGTACAGCCTGAGTTTCCCGGTCGGTGTCGGCTTCACCGGCATCACCATCGCCCTGCTCGGCCGCAACAACCCGGTCGGCATCTTCTTCGCCGCACTGCTCATCGCCTTCCTGGAGAAGACGTCGGCCTCGCTGGACCAGCACGGCTACGAGAAGGAGATCGCCACGATCATGCAGGGCCTGATCGTGATCTCGGTCGTCGTGTCCTACGAGCTCGTCCGCCAGTACGGGCTCCGCCGGCAGCAGCAGAAGGTCGGCGAGGAACTTGCCGCCCAGGCCCGCAAGAAGAAGGAGGTCGTTCTGTGAGCGACGCACGCGAGGCCGCCGGTCCGCAGACGGAAACGAAGGCCGCACCGCCGCGCCGAGCGGGCGGAGATGGGGGCACCACCCAGACGTCAGCTCTGGGGGAGAACGAAAGCAGGGCGGCAGCATGAGTACGAGCACCGTCTCGATGGCGAGCACCGCGCCCAAGAAGGGCGGCGGACGCCGCAAGCTGTCCCTGCCGGTCATCATGCTGATCATCGCGGCCGGCCTCGCGCTGTTCTCGCTGGTCCGCGTGATCAGCGGCGCGAACGACCTCACCTCCGTCGGTCAGGTCGCCGGGGCCCTCCAGCTGGCTGTGCCGATCGGTCTCGCGGGACTCGGCGGTCTGTGGGCGGAGCGGGCCGGCGTGGTCAACATCGGCCTTGAGGGCATGATGATCCTCGGCACCTGGTTCGGTGCCTGGGCGGGCTACCAGTGGGGACCGTGGACCGGTGTCCTGGTGGGCATCGTCGGCGGCGCGCTCGGCGGCCTGCTGCACGCGATCATCACGGTGACGTTCAACGTCAACCACATCGTCTCCGGTGTGGCCATCAACATCCTGGCCGTGGGCGTCACCCGCTATCTGTCGAACTTCACCTTCGCCGAGGCCGAGGGCGGCTCGTCCAAGCAGTCCCCGCGCATCGACCCGATCACCGACATCACCGTCCCGGGACTCTCGGACTGGCTGGCGGACCTCCAGGCCCGGCACTGGTTCTTCATCTCCGACCTGGCCGGTGTCCTCGGTGGTCTGGTGACCAACCTGTCGCTGCTGACCGTCCTGGCGATCCTGCTGGTCCCGGGCACCTGGTGGGTGCTGTGGCGTACGGCCTTCGGGCTGCGGCTGCGCTCCTGCGGTGAGAACCCGGTCGCCGCCGAGACCCTCGGCGTCAACGTCTACAAGTACAAGTACATCGCCGTCGTCGTCTCCGGCGGTCTGGCCGGTCTCGGCGGCGCCTTCCTCGCCATCGTCTCCACCGGCATCTATCAGGAGGGCCAGACCGGCGGTCGCGGCTACATCGGTCTCGCCGCGATGATCTTCGGCAACTGGATGCCGGGCGGCATGGCGCTGGGCGCGGGGCTCTTCGGCTTCACCGACGGCCTCAAGCTGCGCGGCGGTGCCCAGAACGTCCACGCGATGCTGCTTCTGCTGGCGATCCTGCTGGTGGTGGTCGTGGTCTGGCAGCTGTACAAGAAGAAGTACCTGCAGGCCGTGATCGCCGCGGCCGTGTCCGCCCTGTTGTTCACCTGGTACTCGCTGACCGACGCGCTGCCGAGCCAGTTCGTGGACGCCGCGCCGTACGTCACCACGCTGCTGGTCCTGGCGCTGTCCGCCCAACGCCTGCGGATGCCCAAGGCGGACGGCATGCCGTACCGCAGGGGTGAGGGCAAGTGACCGCCGTCGCCCGGGAAGTCGACTGGGACGCTCTGCGCGAGCGGGCGCGCGAGGCCATGTCCCGGGCGTACGTCCCCTACTCGGGCTTCCCGGTCGGCGTGGCCGCGCTCGTCGACGACGGCCGTACGATCATCGGCTGCAACGTCGAGAACGCCTCGTACGGCCTGAGCCTGTGCGCGGAGTGCGGTCTGGTCTCCGCGCTGCAGGCCACCGGCGGCGGCAGGCTGACCCACTTCACCTGCGTGGACGGCCGGGGCGAGATCCTGGTGCCGTGCGGCAGGTGCCGGCAGCTGCTGTTCGAATTCGGCGGCCCCGAGCTGCTGCTGGAGACCCCGGAAGGGGTGCTCCCGCTCTCCGAGATGCTGCCGCAGGCCTTCGGGCCCGGGCATCTGCGCTAGCCCCTCGGCCTCCCGCTCCGGCGGGAGGCCGCTTTCCCTACTCTCTATGCGTGCACAGGCGCGTAGAGCGCACACTGGAGGACTCCCCATGGACGCCATCTCCGTCATCCGCACCAAGCGGGACCGGGGCGAGCTGAGCCCGGAGCAGATCGACTGGGTCATCGACGCGTACACCCGCGGAGAGGTCGCCGACGAGCAGATGTCGGCGCTGGCGATGGCGATCCTGCTGAACGGCATGAACCGTACGGAGATCGCCCGCTGGACTGCGGCGATGATCGCCTCCGGTGAGCGCATGAATTTCGACGCGCTGTCCCGCCCCACCGCCGACAAGCACTCCACCGGCGGCGTCGGCGACAAGATCACGCTGCCGCTCGCGCCCCTGGTGGCGGCGTGCGGCGCCGCCGTACCGCAGCTGTCCGGACGCGGCCTCGGCCACACCGGCGGGACCCTCGACAAGCTGGAGTCCGTCCCCGGCTGGCGCGCGCTGCTGTCCAACGAGGAGATGCTGCACGTCCTGGACTCCACCGGCGCGGTGATCTGCGCGGCGGGCGACGGACTCGCCCCGGCGGACAAGAAGCTGTACGCGCTGCGCGATGTCACCGGCACCGTCGAGGCGATCCCGCTCATCGCCTCGTCGATCATGTCCAAGAAGATCGCCGAGGGCACCGGGTCACTGGTCCTGGACGTCAAGGTCGGCACCGGCGCGTTCATGAAGACCATCGAGGACGCCCGCGAACTGGCGTCCACCATGGTCGAGTTGGGCACCGACAGCGGTGTGAAGACCGTCGCGCTGCTCACCGACATGTCCACCCCGCTCGGCCTCACCGCGGGCAACGCGCTCGAGGTCCGCGAGTCCGTCGAGGTGCTGGCGGGCGGCGGCCCCGCCGACGTCGTCGAGCTGACACTGGCGCTGGCCCGCGAAATGCTCGACGCGGCCGGCCTCAAGGACGCGGACCCGGCCAAGGCCCTGGCCGACGGCTCCGCGATGGACGTCTGGCGCCGCATGATCGCGGCCCAGGGCGGCGCCCCCGACGCCCCGCTCCCGGTCGCCCGAGAGCAGCACGTGGTGACGGCCCCCTCCTCCGGCGTCCTTACCCGCCTCGACGCCTACGACATCGGCATCGCGGCCTGGCGTCTGGGCGCGGGCCGCGCCCGCAAGGAGGACCCGGTCCAGGCGGGCGCGGGCGTCGAACTCCACGCCAAGCCGGGCGAGACGGTGACCGCGGGCGCCCCGCTGCTGACCCTGCACACGGACACCCCCGAGAAGTTCGACTACGCGCTGGACTCGCTGAAGGCGGCGTACGACATCGCTCCGGCGGGCACGGTGCACGAGGCGCGCCCGATCGTGCTGGACCGCATCGCCTGACCTGCGGCTTTCTCCTTTGGGTGAACGGGACCGGTGGACCCCCGCGGTCCCGTTCGGCGTGCTTGGTACGCGCGTGGCGATGAGTTCTTGCCGCGGCGCGGGTCTTCCTGATGTGGACAGCACAGAGCCGATCGTTCTCAAGCTCATCGGCCGGGTCACCCCGGCCGATGTGCCGCTGCTGTGCGCGCAGTTGCAGGCACAAGCCGTCACCGGCATCGGGGCCGACGCCTGCCCTGACACCGAGACCGGGGACGTGATCTGTGACGCCGGCGGGCTCACCGTCGCCGACCTCACCGCCGTGAACGCCATCGCCCGCCTGCGGCTCACCGCCCGCCGCCTCGGCCGGAACGTGCGGGTGCGGAACGCCGGTCGTGAGCTGATCCTGCTGCTCGACCTCGTCGGACTCGGAGACAACCTCGGCGACGACGAACCCGCGCTCAGTCCTCCAGCTTGACCGCGCAGGCGTACGCCGCGCCGTCTTCCCGCTCGGCTCCCGGCGGCGCCGGGCAGCCCCGCGTCACCCGCGTGGGATCCGGCGGCCGCTGCGGACCCACCGGCCCCTCCGGGTTCACCTCCTTCGGCTCGTCCATCACCAGTGTCATCCCGTACCCGGCGATCACGAGCACCGCCCAGGCGAGCACCAGACCGCGCGGCACTCTCACGCCTTCTCCAGCCGCTTCGGCAGATCGAACAGCGGGAACCAGCGCTTGGTGTCCAGGAAGAAGTCCATTCCGCCGATCTTGCCACCGGAGATCTCCAGGACGATGAGCGCCCACGGCTCATAGCCGTCGCCCGTCTGGCTCGGGTGGTAATGCGCGAAGGCCGGCATGCCGTTCGCCACGGTCGGGAGCAGCTTCGAGCCGCGGCAGGCGTCGCCGACGCCGAGCATCCATCCCACGATGTCGTCATGGCCGCGCAGCCACAGGTCGTACGGCGGCATGGACATCGTCGCGTCCTCGTGGAGCAGTGCCGTCAGCGCCTGCATGTCGTACCTCTCGAAGGCCGCGACATAGCGGTCGAGAAGCTTTTGCTGCTCGTCGTCGAGCGGGTCGGCCGAGTCGGTCGAGGCCGGCTCCGATTCGGCGAGTGTCGCCCGCGCCCGCTGCAGCGCGCTGTTCACCGAGGCGACCGAGGTGGCGAGCAGCTCGGCCACCTCGCTCGCCTTCCAGGCCAGCACCTCGCGCAGGATCAGCACGGCACGCTGCTTGGGCGGCAGATGCTGCAGCGCTGCGACGAACGCCAGCCGGATGGTCTCCCGCTCCACGGCCGTCTGAGCCGGGTCGGCGGCCGACGCAAGCACCCGCCCGTCCGGCACCGGCTCCAGCCAGGTGATCTCCGGGCGGGAGGTGAGCTGTGCCTGGGCCACCGGCGTGGCAGCCGTGAGGTCCATCGGGCGGGCCCGGCGGTTGCCGGCATTGAGCATGTCCAGACAGACGTTCGTCGCGATGCGGTAGAGCCATGACCGCAGCGACGACCGCCCCTCGAACTTCTCGAAGTTCCGCCAGGCCCGCACCATGGTGTCCTGGACGGCGTCCTCCGCCTCGAAGGCCGAGCCCAGCATGCGGTAGCAGTAGCCGGTCAGCTCCCTTCGGTACTGCTCCAGCCTGGAATCCAGGTCCTGCGTCGCTGCCAGATCATTCATCGGGTTCGCCCCTGTCGCCCTTGGCACCAGCCATTCGGAACCTACAGGAGGGGACTGACAATGCGGATCAGGTTCCGGGTTTGCGCCCGTAGACGTAGACGTCGTCGCCGTTCTTCAGCAGATTCCAGTATGCCTTCGCGTCCGCGGGGCGCATATTGACGCAACCGCCGGAGCCGGGCGGGTTGTACATCGACTTCGTGGTGGAGTGGAAGGCCTGGCCGCCGTCGAAGAACTGCGAATACGGCATCCGCACGTTGTAGAGCGTCGACCAGTGGTTGATGCTGCGCCAGTAGATCTTCTTCGCGCCGGTCCGGGTCTCGGTGCCGTTCTTGCCCGTGCGCACCGGCACCGGGCCGTATTTGAGATGCTTGCCGTCCTGGATCCAGGTCAGCTGGCGGGTCAGGTCGACGCACGCGATACGGCCCTTGTTGGTCGGGCACTTGCCCGCCTTGTTCGGGGTCTTTCCGGCCTCCCGCTGCGCGAGCATCGTGTTCATGGTGCGCCAGGTCAGCGGCCCCGCGTAACCGATGGTCGGGGTGATGCCGTGCTTGGCCTGGAAGGCGCGGATGGCCTTGCAGTCGGCAGCCGACTGCTTCCCGTCCACCGGGCGTCCCAGGAACTTCTCGACCTGCTTCTGGTACGGCCCTGTGGACGTCGTGCACGACGCGGCGTACGCGGGTGCGCTGCCCAGTGCCACGGTCAGGGGGACCACCAGGCCGGTCAGTCCGAGCACGATGCCTGCTCGCCTGCGTATGCCGCGTGTCCCTCTTACCCCTTGTGTCCCGTCTGTGTATTTCACAGCCACCAACTCCCCTTTGTTCCCCATGCGGTTGCGACCGCTCTGCGGTTTGACGCACGTAAGGGGGCTGGAGTTGTACGGATTCGGTATGGAATCTCAGTGGCGGGCCGCCGCCAGGAACAGCCGGTGCTCGGCCCGGGCCACCCGCGTCCCGTACAGCGTGATCGATACGACGCCGAGGACCGCGAGCAGGCCCAGCAGAACCGTGCCCGCCCAGCCGCCCCAGTGGAAGGCGACCGCGCCGAGCGTGCCGCCCGCGCTGCTGCCGAGGTAGTACGCCGACTGGTAGAGCGCCGACGCCTGGCCGCGGCCCGTCTTGGCCGTACGGCTCACCGAGGACGAGGCGACCGCGTGGCCGGCGAAGAAGCCGCCGGTGATCAGCACCAGGCCGAGCAGCACGGCGGGCAGCGACTGTGCCAGCGACAGCAGCAGGCCGGCCGCGGTGGTGGTGACCGCGAGGTACAGCGCGCCGCGGCGCCCGAGGCGGGCGACGAGCTTGCCGGCCGTTGCGGAGGAGACCGTGCCGACCAGGTAGACCAGGAAGATCGAGCCGACGATGCCCTGGGGGAGACTGAAGGGGGCCTCGACCAGCCGGTAGCCGATCACCGTGTAGACCGCGCCGAAGACGGTCATGAACAGTGCGCCGATCGCGTACAGCCGCAGCAGCAGCGGGTTGGCGAGATGGCCGCGGACGGTCTTCACCAGGGCGCGCGGGTTCAGCGAACCAGGCGTGAAATGACGGGCCTTGGGGAGCATCGCGCGGAAGACCACCGCGCACACCACTGCCATCAGGCCGACCGCGGCAAGGGCCGCGCGCCAGCCCCACAGCTGCGCCACCCAGCCCGTGAGGATCCGGCCGCTCATGCCGCCGATGCTGTTACCCGCCACGAACAGGCCGATCGCGGCGACCAGCGCCTTGGGCCGCACCTCTTCCGCGAGATACGCCATCGCCGCCGCCGGCAGCCCGGCGAGCGCAGCGCCCTGCACGGCGCGCAGCGCCACCAGCCACTCGAGGCTCGGCGCGAACGGCACCAGCAGCCCGACCACGACGGCGACCGCGAGCGAGACCGTCATCATGGTGCGTCGCCCGTACCGCTCGGAGAGGGCACTCATCGGCAGTACGCACAGAGCCAGCGCCCCCGTCGCGGCGGAGACCGTCCAGCTGGCGGCGCTCGCGCTCACGCCGAAGCCGGCGGAGACGGCGGGCAGCAGCGCTTGCGTGGAGTAGAGGAGGGCGAAGGTGGCGACACCGGCGGCGAAGAGCGCGAAGCTCATGCGGCGGTAGCCGGGGGAGGAAGGGGCGAGGCGGTGGTCGGAGTCGGCGCCCACAGGGGTGGTGGGCGCCTTGGTACTGGCAGGAGGCATGCATCGAACGTACGGCCTGGTATTTCATGCGTCCAATGCATGGAATGGCAATAATCGTTCCTATGGTGCATCAACACAGCTCACAGGCGCGGCTGTCACCCAGCAGTTACGCAGAATACGCAAAGGACACAGCACTGCTGCTCGCTCCGCGCCTGGCGTACTTCGCCGGGGTGGCCCGTCAGGAGCATGTGACCCGTGCGGCGCAGGAGATGGGCGTCCCGCAGTCGACGCTGTCGCGGGCGATCGTGCGGCTCGAGGAGGATCTGGGGGTCACGCTGTTCGCCCGCAAGGGCCGTACGGTGTCGCTGACGCCGGCCGGCCGGACCTTCCTCACCTCCGTGGAGCGGGCGCTCGCGGAGGTGGAGCGGGCGGCGGAGTCGGTGCAGGCGGACGCGGATCCGGGGGCGGGGAAGGTGGCCTTCGGCTTTCTGCACACGATGGGCTGGGAGACCGTGCCGGGGCTGATCCGGGCGTTCCGGGCGGACCATCCGCGTATTCGCTTCACCCTCGTCCAGAACTACGGCGAGGCCATGATCGAGCGCCTGCGCGCCGGCGAGCTCGACCTCTGTCTGACCTCGCCGGTCCCGGACGCGCCCGACCTGGTCGCCCGTCGTCTGGACGAGCAGCGGCTGCGCCTCGTGGTGCCGGACGACCACCGCCTCGCTGCCCGCAAGCGGATCCGCCTCGCCGAGGCGGCCGACGAAACCTTCGTCACCCTCGAACCCGGCTACGGCCTGCGGCGGATCACCGACGACCTGTGCGCTCAGGCGGGCTTCACGCCTCGCGTGGCCTTCGAGGGCGAGGAGGCGGAAACGCTGCGCGGCCTGGTCGCGGCGGGCCTGGGGGTGGCCCTGCTGCCACCCCCGGCGGTGGCGCGCCCGGGCGTCGTCGAACTGACGGTGACGGCCCCGCGCGCGGTCCGCGAAATCGGCGTCGCCTGGCTGGACGGTCATCCCGACACCGCCCCGGTGGCGGAGTTCAAACGCTTCCTGCTGTCACGCCGGGGCCGCCTGCTGCCGGACTGACCGTCTACGGCCGCAGCGACCGCCCGAAACCTCCCGCCAGTGGCATCCGCAGACCCATCGGCGGCGGAGCAGCGAGCGCGTCCGCCACCGGGCGGGCGTAGGTGCGCGTGAACAGCGCCCCCAGGACGAAGTCCGACGCCAGGGCCTGGACTTCGCCCTGGTGTTCGCGCAGCGCGTTGCCGTCCGAGTGGACCTCGAAGCGGCAGACGTCGCGGTTCGTCCTTTTGGCTCGCTCCGCCAGCCGGTAGGACAGCTCCGGGTCCGTACGCGCGTCGTTCGTGCCGTGCACGATCAGGACGTGGCGTCCCGCCAGCTGCTTCACCGGCTCCGGGGCGGCCACATTGTCCTCCGGCAGCCAGGGCGCCAGCGCCAGTACGGAGTTGACCGCCGGGTGGCCCGCCGCGTGGAGTGCCGCGCGGCCCCCCATGCCGTGGCCCGCGAGGCAGACGGGGACGTCGCCGTAGCGGCGTACGACCTCCTCCACCGCCCAAGTCGCGTCCGCCGCGAGGTGCGCGTCCGGGCCGTTCCAGCCGCGGCAGCGGTAGCGGACCGCGTGCACGAACAGGCCGTCCGCGCGGCCCGCCCTGGCCAGCGTGCGGCCGAGCGGCAGCGCCGCGGCGTACGACAGCGGTGAGGCCCTGCGTGCCGAGTCCGGCTCGCCGTCCGGCAGGATCAGCACCACCCCGCCGGCGGCGGAGTCGGCTCCCAGCGTGCGCCCGCCGGCGGCACGGCCGAGACGGGCGCGCGGCGGCGTCCGGCTCCCTCGCGCTCCCCTTGTCACGGTCGCCCCGCGGCGGGTGTCCGCTCCTCCGGCCGCCTCGGCCGGACGCCCCCAGCACAGGGGCAGTGCGTGGTGTGCCATGGCAGAACAGTCTCAGAAGCGCGGGTGTACTCCACCCGTCCGCATGGTCACTGTTGCGTATCGACGCACGGTGTGAGGTGGCGCTCTCTACGCGCGTAGGGGCTAGAGTGCGCAGATGACGAGCCAGACCCTCAACACGCCCACCGCGGACCAGATCCGCCGCGCTCCGAAGGTGCTCCTCCACGACCACCTCGACGGCGGGCTGCGTCCGGGCACGATCATCGAACTCGCCCGCGAAACGGGCTATGACTCGCTCCCCGAGCACGAGCCCGACAAGCTCGGCATCTGGTTCCACGAGGCCGCCGACTCCGGCTCGCTGGAGCGCTACCTGGAGACTTTCGGGCACACCTGCGCCGTCATGCAGACCCGTGACGCCCTCTTCCGGGTCGCCGCCGAGTGCGCGGAGGACCTCGCCGAGGACGGCGTGGTCTACGCCGAGGTGCGGTACGCCCCCGAGCAGCACCTGGAAGCGGGACTCACGCTCGAAGAGGTCGTCGAATCCGTCAACGAGGGCTTCCGCGAGGGAGAGCGGCGGGCTCGCGCGAGCGGCCACCGCATCCGCGTCGGCGCCCTGCTTACCGCGATGCGGCACGCCGCCCGCGCCCTGGAGATCGCCGAACTCGCCAACCGCTACCGCGACTCGGGCGTCGTCGGCTTCGACATCGCCGGCGCCGAGGCGGGCTTCCCTCCCACCCGCCACCTCGACGCCTTCGAGTACATGAAGAGGGAGAACAACCACTTCACGATTCACGCGGGCGAGGCCTTCGGGCTGCCGTCCATCTGGCAGGCGCTCCAGTGGTGCGGCGCGGACCGCCTCGGGCACGGGGTGCGGATCATCGACGACATCGAGGTCGCCGATGACGGCAGCGTGAGGCTCGGGCGGCTCGCCGCGTACGTACGGGACAAGCGCATCCCGCTGGAGCTCTGCCCGACCTCGAATCTCCAGACCGGGGCGGCCGCCTCGTACGCCGAGCACCCCATCGGGCTGCTGCGCAGACTGCACTTCAGGGCCACGGTCAACACCGACAACCGGCTGATGAGCGGCACCAGCATGAGCCGCGAATTCGAGCTGTTGACCGAGACTTTCGGATACACGCTCGACGACATGCAGTGGTTCACCGTCAATGCGATGAAGTCGGCGTTCATTCCTTTCGATGAACGACTGGCGATGATCAATGACGTGATCAAGCCGGGATACGCCGAGTTGAAATCCGAATGGCTGTTTCGGCAGACCGCCGCGACCAGCGATTCTTCCCTCGGCGAGAGCTGATCGCGGATTCGCGGAAGCGGCCGGGATCGTCAACACTCGGCCGCTTCGTGGTGTTTGCGGCCGCTGTGAAAGGCTGGCTAGCTTGCAGAGCCGCTCATTACTCCCGTCCCAAGGACTCATCACTGATGAAGCAGTCTGCTGCCAGGACTCTCGGTATCGCCGCTCTCGGCGCCGCCTTCGCCGCTGCCACCGCGGGCACTGCCTCCGCCGCGCCCGCCGCGCTCCCCGACTCCGCCACCTCGCTGGACACGGTCACCAGCATCCTGCCGGTCCAGGAGGCCGTCACGAAGCTCCCGGCCGCCCCCGAGTCGTTGGCGGGCGGTCAGCAGGCGCTCATCAGTAACGCGACCACGCTGCCGGCCACCGTCCAGGGGGCTGCCGCCAAGGCGCTGCCGACGACCGACCAGGCCGACCCGGTCTCCAGCCTGCTCGGCGGCCTCCCGGTCGGCGGCGCGGCCGGTGGTCTGCCCGGTGGACTGGCCGGCGGTCTGCCCGGCCTCGGCTGACGTACGCCAACAGGTGGGGCGCACACCCGATTCGGGTGTGCGCCCCACTTTGTTTGTGCCAGGAGGGACTACCAGGCGGTGTTGGCGGTCCTCTCCGACGGCAGCAGCATCCACAGCGCCAGGTAGAGCAGGAACTGCGGCCCGGGCAGCAGACATGAGACCAGGAAGATCACACGCATGGTGGTCGCGGAGGTGCCGAAGCGCCCTGCCAGCGCTGCGCACACTCCACCGATCATGCGTCCGTCTCGGGGGCGGGCAAGTGCGGCCATGGTGGGCTCCTTCGCGAGAACCGTTCGTGGGAGCAGCTCCGTCGTGCTCCCGATAACTCCATGGTGCCGAGCGAACGGGGTCAAAGCGTCGCTCTATGGTGCGATCCCGACCCTGGGAATCGTCGGGGTCGCCCCCTGAGGCGCCTCATCCCGCAGCAGGGCCCCGCGGCTCTGCCGGGAGGAGCCCGCGGCCGCCCGCTCCTGCCTGCGACGGAGGCGGGCCCGGCCGGCGGGCACCACCACCAGATGGGCCAGGGCCACCCCGGCCGTGTTCAGCAGCAGCGAGTCCACGTCGAGCACCCGGCCGGGCACCCCGGTCTGCAGCAGCTCGATGCCGAGCGACAGCAGGGCTCCGGCCGCGATGGTGCGGGCCAGCGAGGCCAGGGGAGAAACGGCGAGTCGGCCGCCCGCCATCGGCAGCAGTATGCCGAGCGGGGCCAGCAGCAGCAGTCCTTCGCCGATCCGGCGGGCGGCCTCAACGGGACCCAGCGCCAGATCCGCCTTGATCCCGGCGAACGGCTCGAAATTCGCGGCCGTCACCCACACCACGTCCAGCGGGCGCAGCGTCAGCCATGCGACGAGCAGCAGATGCGAGAGGAGGAGGATGACCCCCGCCGCGCGGAAGCGGATGGCGGCACTGCCGGCCGGACCTTGACGCTGCACGCCTCCCAAGACGCATGCTGCGCGCGAATCGGTTCCGCGCGGTTCCAAGAGGAACCCCGGCCGGCCCAGGGGGAGGCTTACGACGCCGACGCCGAGGGGAGCGGGCCGAGGGTCGGCACGGCCTCGTCGGGCCGCTCCTTGGTCCCGGCGGAACACTGGTACCCCCGCGGCGCGTATTCCCCGGGCCCGCCCAGCAGCACCGAGCCGTCAGCGGCGGTCGTCGTGCTCTCCGCGAAGGTGCAGATGATCTGGGCGAGCGCCGCCGTCGGAAGGTCCTCCGGCTGACGGTTCAGCCGCAGCGTGCCCGCGGGATCGCCCTCGCGCGGCCCGCTCAGCGTCAGCGGCCCGCGTACGTATGTGGTGAAGCCGGCCTCGTGCTCCGGCGACGACGGCTCCTTCTGGAGCTCGTCGAGGAGCGCCTGCGCGACCTGTACGCGGCTGTCGACGGCCTTCCCCTCGAGGATCTGTGCCGTACGGTCCACGGACTCCAGCTGCGATGCGCAGACCAGGTAGACGCGGACCGGGACGCCCTGCGGCTGCGCCTGCGGCGTCATGTCCTCGGTGGTCACCTGGCAGGGCACGCGAGAGGGCGCGGGGCCCGCGTCGACCGGCACCTGGGTAGGCCTGATCCCGCAGCCGCCGAGCACGAGGGCGGTCGTGAGTACGGCCAGAGCGGCTGCCGTCCGCCGGGTACGGGTACGGGTACGGCCATTCGGCGTCACTGCGCGTCTCCCTCTCCCCGATCGCGGTTGCGCTCTTCGTCACCGTCCGCATCCGCGTCGCCGTGCTCGTCGCAGTCCTTCAGCGAAGAGGCGTCGCGCGGCAGCCGCAGTACGAACACCGCGCCGTCGCCGTCCGCGGAGTTGGCCGCGACGATGTCACCGCCGTGGATGTGCGCGTTCTCCATCGCGATCGACAGCCCCAGACCGCTGCCCTCGGAGCGCGGCCGCGAGGCGCTCGCCTTGTAGAAGCGGTCGAAGACATGTGGCAGTACGTCCTCGGGGATGCCGGGCCCGTGGTCCCGTACCTCGATCAGCAGCTCGTGGTCGACCGGCCGCACCGACACCCGTACCGGCGAACCGCCGTGCTTGAGTGCGTTGCCGATCAGATTCGCCAGAATCACATCGAGCCGGCGCGGATCGAGCCGCGCCATGATCCCGCGCTCGGCGTCCAGGTCCACCGCGTCCAGCCAGGCGCGTGCGTCGATGCAGGCGGTGACCTGGTCGGCGACATCGACCGTGTCCACCACGAGCCTGGCGGTGCCCGCGTCGAAGCGGGTGACCTCCATCAGATTCTCGACGAGGTCGCCGAGCCGCCGGGTCTCGCTCACCACCAGGTTCACGGCGGGCGCGATCATCGGGTCGAGGCTGTCGGCCTCGTCCTCCAGCACCTCGGTGACGGCGGTAAGCGCAGTCAGCGGGGTGCGCAGCTCGTGCGACATGTCGGCGACGAAGCGGCGGCTGGACTCCTCCCGCGCGCTCATGTCCGCGACCTTCTTCTCCAGCGACTCCGCCGTCTTGTTGAACGTCCTTGCCAGCTCGGCGAGTTCGTCCGTGCCGGAGACCCGCAGCCGGGTGTCGAGCTTGCCCTCGCCGAGCCGGCGGGCCGCCTCGCCGAGGCGGTGCACGGGCTTGAGCACGGTAGTGGCCGCGGCCTGCGCGAGCAGCGCCGAGCCGACGAGCGCGAGCGCGGTGGCGATCCCCAGCGACCAGGCGAGCGAGTTGAGGTCCTGGCGCTCCTGGTCCAGCGACTTGAACATATAGCCGGTCGGACCGCCGCCGACGATCCGTGTGCCGCCGACCAGATAGGGCTTGCCGCCGCGCTGGGTGCGCTGCCAGTAGAGGTGGTACGGAACGGAGTTGCCCCCCTCGAGGCCCTGCCGCTCGTTCACCGCCTCCTGCAGTTTGTCCGGCACGTCGTCGAGCGTGAAGCTGTCCGGGTCCGAGGCGCCGACGATCGGCTTGCCCTCGGCCCCCTCGCCGATGAGCAGCACGCTGTAGCCGGAATTGCCGCCGGCCATCTGCTCGGCGGCCTTCTGCAGCTCACTCTGCGTGGGCCGCAGCGGCAGCGTGGCGGCCCGGTTCTGCATCTCCTGGCGGAAGTCCCCGAGCGCCGAGTCCTGCGTACGGCTCAGCACGGCTTCGCGGTTGAGCCAGTACGCGATGCCCGACGCGGACACGGCAGCGGTCAGCGCGACCAGCGCGAAGACGACGACGAGACGCAGCCGCAGGCTCGTCCAGCGAAGTCCCGCGAGCATCGCGCGCTTTGCGGCACCGCTCACCGAGGGGTGCCGTTCCGGTCGGCCATCACCATGTGCACATGTCTCACTGCGGGACGTCCAGCCGGTAGCCCACACCACGCACCGTACGGATCAGGGTCGGCGAGGACGGCACGTCCTCAACCTTCGCACGCAGCCGCTGCACACACGCGTCGACCAGCCGTGAGTCGCCGAGGTAGTCGTGCTCCCACACCAGCCGCAGCAGCTGCTGCCGCGACAGGGCCTGCCCGGGCCTGCGGCTCAGCTCCAGCAGCAGCCGCAGCTCCGTCGGCGTGAGCTGCAGGTCCTCGCCGTTCTTGGTCACCGTCATCGCGGAGCGGTCGATCACCAGCGAGCCGAAGGTCGCCGAGTCGGTGGACTCACGCTCCCCGCGCCGCAGCACCGCGCGGATCCGGGCGTCCAGCACACGGCCCTGCACCGGCTTGACGACATAGTCGTCCGCGCCCGACTCCAGCCCCACGACCACATCGATGTCGTCGCTGCGCGCGGTCAGCAGGATGATCGGCAGCTGGTCGGTGCGCCTGATCCGACGGCACACCTCGAAACCGTCGATCCCGGGCAGCATCACATCCAGCACGATCAGGTCCGGCCGCTGCTCGCGCAGCAGCTTCAGGCCGTCCTCGCCCGTCGCCGCGGTGGCCACTCGGTGGCCCTGGCGTGACAGCGAGAGTTCGAGGGCCGTGCGGATGGCGTCGTCGTCCTCGATCAGCAACAGGAAAGGCACAGAGGTCATTCTGGCCCATGGGGGTGCCGGAGTTCGACCGTTGAGGCTCTCTCACACGACTCCTCCCCTTGTGAGAGGCGTTTCGAGCGCTTCAGGACGAGCGGGTGAGGGGTCCCGAGATGGCACCCGAGGGCACTGTGACAGGTCTGTGACAGTCGACGGACAACGCCATGAAACTGCCCGGGCAAGCTTCTTGGCACACGGACGGAAGTTGACTCCACTCGACGGGGGGCGCGAGATGAACGCACTGCACAGCACCAACTCAAGCGCAGTTGTCACGCGTCTCCACGACGTCGTGAGGAGCACGGAGAAGTCCGGCGCGGTGAACGGGCGGGGGTGCGTTCGCGGCGCCGGGCGTCAGCACAAGCCGTCGTACATGACGGTGGTTGACGCAGCTGTGGGGGGCAGCGGCGAGGCAACGGGGGAGCGGACGAGCCTTTCGGAGGCGGAATTCACCGCCTACGTGCAAGAGCGCCGCGCCTCCCTGTACGCGACCGCCTACCACCTGACCGGTGACCGGTTCGAGGCGGAGGATCTGCTGCAGAGCGCGCTGTTCTCCACGTACCGGGCCTGGGACAGGATCAGCGACAAGGCGGCGGTCGGCGGTTATCTGCGCCGCACGATGACCAACCTGCACATCAGCGCCTGGCGCCGGCGCAAGCTCAACGAGTACCCGACGGAGGAGCTGCCGGAGACGGCGAGCGACACCGACGCGATGCGGGGTACGGAGCTGCGCGCGGTGCTCTGGCAGGCACTGGCCAGGCTGCCCGAGCTCCAGCGGACGATGCTGGTCCTTCGCTACTACGAGGGCCGTACCGACCCGGAGATCGCGGAGATCCTGGACATCAGTGTCGGCACGGTGAAGTCGAGCATCTGGCGGTCGCTTCGCCGGCTGCGCGAGGACGAGGTCCTCAGCTTCGGCCGTGACGAGGAAGAGTCCTTCGGCGAGCTGGTGGCCTGAGGGTAACGGGGGGAACGGGGCCGCCGTTTCGGGGGAGACGGCGGGATCCGGGGACCACGGGGTCACGGGGGACCACGGGGGAAACAGAGCGGGACCGGACAGGCCGGGGGGTCTTGTCCGGCCCCGCTCTTCTTTTTGCGCCTCAACCGGCGCCGCTTTCGCGGAGGTGGTTGCCCTCCGTGGGGGTTGCTCAATGGCTGCTTGCGGTGCCTACAGGCCTTTGCGGCCTCCGCCCGCCGCGCTGTTGCACGGCGCGAAGCTGCTGCCGGGGCGCGGGGTTCTCCAGCACAGGCACCTGAGAAGCGGCGCGTCAGCTGCCGCTGACCGCAGGAGGGCGTCGGCTCCCGCACTGGTTCCAGGAGCGCGCCAAGCTGCCGCCTGGGCGTGGGCCTTGTATCCCGGGACTGAACCCGCGGCGCGAATCTGCCGCGAACGACGCGGGCGTGGGGTACCTCGTTTCCCTGACCCTTCATCGGCGCGTGGGTGGGAAGGCTCCCTACGCCAACGTCCGCGCCGCAGGCGACGTACGGCAGCGGCCCGCGGCCGCCGCCGCCAGGCGGCCCAGAGCCTCCTCCTTGCCGCAGGGGTGCGCTCCCAGGTTCGTCTGGCGGGCCACGATGCCGCGTTCGGCGCGCATCAGGCGCCAGCCGCGGCGGAGCAGGAAGCCCACCGACTTGCGGCCCTCGCGCAGGTCCCGGGCCAGTCGGCGCCGGAACGTCGTCGACGGACGGCCGCGCAGGCACAGCGCGTCCGCCAGCACGCCCAGTTCATGGCAGCGCTCGACGATGTCCGCCGCGAAAATGCCCTCCGCCACGAACAGCGGCGTCCGGTCGATGTCGAACGCCTCCGTGTCGACTCGTGCGCTCGTGGCGATGTCGTACACGGGGACGGTCGTACGTCCCGTACGGCACAGCTCCATGATCGCCGCCACCGCCGCATCCGCGTCCCAGGACCCTGGGGAGTCCCAGTCGATGTCCATACTGCCCGTGACGAGCGGCAGCGTCGGGTCGCCGGCCTCTTTGTAGAAGTCGTCGAGGCGCAGCACCGGCAGGCCGGTGCGGGCGGCGAGGGACGACTTTCCGGAGCCTGAGGGGCCCGCGAGCAACACGACGCGGGTCGGGATGGGTTGGGAACTCACGGGAGACAAGTGTGCGGCATTGACCCGGGCAGGGGACCCCCCGGGACAGCGGTTGGTATCGGGAGCCCCAACTCAACTACTCTGCGCACTCACACGATTACTACCAGGCAGGAATCTCATGGCTCGTCATGCAGCTTCGAACAACCAGCGGCGCGCCCTGCTGCGCGTCGGTCTGACCGTCGCCGCGGCGGGTGCGGCCATCGGCGCGGGCGGTGCGGCGGCGCAGGCGGCGCCCATGCTGCCGGTGGGCGCACCCCAGACGTCCGGTCAGTCGGCGGACGACCTCAATGTGCCCGCCGGGGTCGAGCACGCGCTGCCGGGTGCGCTGGCGCCGGTCAAGCGTCTTCAGCTCGACCCGCTGGCGAACACCGGCGTCGACCCGCTGGACAACGCCGTGGGCACGCAGATCGCCGACTTCAAGCCGGTGAGCACCGCGATGGTGACGGACTCGGTGACCAAGGGCGGCGCGCTGCGGGACCTGCCGCTGGTGGGGCAGGCGACGGCGCTGCTCCCGGGCTGAGCCGCGCGCACCTGAGAGCCCCCTGCCGCCGGACGGGACGGCAGGGGGCTCGGTCATGGGGGCGGGGCGGCCAGGGCGGGTCAGTACGCCGAACCGGACGCGCCGAGCGAGCCCGTCGGGTGCCAGACCGTCTTCGTCTCCAGGAAGGCCGTCAGGCGGTGCGTGCCCGGGGCGGCCGAGAAATCCACAGGCTGTGGACGGAGAACGCGCTTGAGGTTGTCTGCCGCCGCGATTTCGAGTTCGCGGGCCAGATCGGCGTCTGCGCCCGTCAGGTCGATCGCATTGACGTCCTGATGCGCCGCGAGCGGGGTCGCGATCTCGGCGGTCCTGCCCGACAGGACGTTGACGACGCCGCCCGGCAGGTCCGATGTGGCCAGCACCTCGCCCAGGGAGAGGGCGGGGAGCGGGGACTTCTCGCTTGCGACGACGATCGCCGTATTGCCCGTGGCGATCACCGGGGCGAGCACCGAGACCAGGCCCAGGAAGGACGACTCCTGGGGCGCGACGACGGTGACCACGCCCGTCGGCTCGGGGGTGGAGAGGTTGAAGAACGGGCCCGCGACCGGGTTGGCCCCGCCCACGATCTGGCCGATCTTGTCCGTCCAGCCCGCGTACCAGACCCAGCGGTCGATCGCCGCGTCGACGACGGCCGCCGCCTTCGACTTGGACAGGCCCTCCGCGTCCGCCACTTCGCGTACGAACTGCTCGCGTCGGCCCTCCAGCATCTCCGCGATGCGGTAGAGGATCTGGCCGCGGTTGTACGCGGTCGCGCCCGACCAGCCGCCGAAGGCCTTGCGAGCGGCGACGACGGCGTCACGCGCGTCCTTGCGCGACGACAGCGGGGCGTTCGCCAGCCACTTGCCCTTGGAGTCCGTCACCTCGTACACCCGGCCGCTCTCGGAGCGGGGGAACTTGCCCCCGACGTACAGCTTGTAGGTCTTGAAGACGCTCAGTCGCCCGTCAGACATCGAGGTAGGCCTCCAGACCGTGACGGCCGCCCTCGCGGCCGAAGCCCGACTCCTTGTAGCCGCCGAAGGGCGAGGTCGGGTCGAACTTGTTGAACGTATTGGCCCAGACGACACCGGCGCGGAGCTTGCTCGCGACCGCGAGGATGCGGGAGCCCTTCTCCGTCCAGATCCCCGCCGAGAGGCCGTACTGGCTGTTGTTGGCCTTGGCGACCGCCTCGTCCGGCGTACGGAACGTCAGCACCGACAGCACCGGGCCGAAGATCTCGTCGCGCGCGATCGTGTGCGCCTGGGTGACATTCGTGAACAGCGTCGGCGCGAACCAGTAGCCGGAACTCGGCAGCTCGCACGCCGGGGACCAGCGCTCGGCGCCCTCCGCCTCGCCCGTCTCCGTCAGTGCCTTGATACGGGCCAGCTGCTCGGCGGAGTTGATCGCGCCGATGTCGGTGTTCTTGTCCAGCGGGTCGCCGAGGCGCAGCGTGGTCAGGCGGCGCTTGAGCGAGTCGAGCACCTCGCCTTGGACCGACTCCTGGACCAGCAGGCGCGAGCCCGCGCAGCAGACCTGGCCCTGGTTGAAGAAGATGCCGGAGACAATGCCCTCGACGGCCTGGTCGATGGGGGCGTCGTCGAAGAGGATGTTCGCGCCCTTGCCGCCCAGTTCGAGGGTGACCTTCTTGTCGGTGCCGGCGATCTGGCGGGCGATGGCCTTGCCGACGGCGGTCGAGCCGGTGAAGGCGACCTTGTTGACGTCGGGGTGCTCGACGAGCGCGGCGCCCGTGTCGCCGTATCCCGTAAGGATGTTGACGACGCCCTTCGGCAGGCCCGCCTGGCGGCAGATGTCCGCGAAGAAGAGGGCGGAGAGCGGGGTCGTCTCGGCGGGCTTCAGCACCACGGTGTTGCCGGTGGCGAGCGCCGGGGCGATCTTCCACGCGAGCATCAGCAGCGGGAAGTTCCAGGGAATGACCTGGCCGGCGACGCCGAGCGGGCGCGGGTCGGATCCGTACCCGGCGTGGTCGAGCTTGTCGGCCCAGCCCGCGTAGTAGAAGAAGTGCGCGGCGACCAGGGGGAGGTCCGCGTCGCGGGTCTCCTTGATCGGCTTGCCGTTGTCGAGGGTCTCCAGGACCGCCAGCTCGCGTGAGCGCTCCTGGATGATCCGCGCGATGCGGAACAGGTACTTGGCGCGCTCCGCGCCTGGCAGCGCCGACCACTTCTCGAACGCCTTGCGGGCCGCCTTCACGGCGCGGTCCACGTCCTCGGTGCCGGCCTGGGCGACCTCGGAGAGGACTTCTTCGGTGGACGGGGAGACCGTCTTGAAGACCCTGCCGTCCGCGGCGTCGGTGAACTCGCCGTCGATGAAGAGGCCGTACGACGGCGCGATGTCTACGATGGACCGCGATTCGGGGGCGGGTGCGTACTCAAAAGCCATGGTGATCAGTCCACCGTCACGTAGTCGGGGCCGGAGTAGCGGCCGGTCGCCAGCTTCTGACGCTGCATCAGCAGGTCGTTCAGCAGGCTCGACGCGCCGAAGCGGAACCAGTGGTTGTCCAGCCAGTCCTCGCCGACGGTCTCGTTGACCAGGACGAGGAACTTGATGGCGTCCTTGGTGGTGCGGATGCCGCCCGCGGGCTTCACGCCGATCTGGATGCCGGTCTGCGCGCGGAAGTCGCGCACGGCCTCCAGCATCAGGAGCGTGTTGGCGGGGGTGGCGTTGACCGCGACCTTGCCGGTCGAGGTCTTGATGAAGTCCGCGCCGGCCAGCATGCCGAGCCAGGAGGCGCGACGGATGTTGTCGTACGTGGACAGCTCGCCGGTCTCGAAGATGACCTTCAACCGGGCGGGGCCGGCGGCCTCCTTCACGGCGCGGATCTCCTCGTACACCTTCGAGTATCGACCCGAGAGGAAGGCTCCCCGGTCGATCACCATGTCGATCTCGTCGGCCCCGGCGGCGACGGCGTCGCGGGTGTCCGCGAGCTTCACGTCGAGCGCGGCGCGGCCGGCCGGGAAGGCGGTGGCGACGGAGGCGACCTTGACGCCGGAGCCCTTCAGGGCCTCGGCGGCGACGGCGGCCATGTCGGGGTAGACGCAGACCGCGGCGGTCGCCGGGGTGGTGCGGTCGGTCGGGTCGGGACGGACGGCCTTGGCGGCGAGCGCCCGGACCTTGCCCGGGGTGTCCGCGCCTTCGAGCGTCGTCAGGTCGATCACCGAGATGGCCAGATCGATGGCGTACGCCTTGGCCGTGGTCTTGATCGAACGCGTACCGAGCCCTGCGGCGCGGGCCTCCAGGCCGACGGCGTCGACGCCGGGCAGGCCGTGGAGGAAGCGGCGCAGTGTGCTGTCGGACGCGGTCACGTCAGCGAATGCGGGTGCAATGGGCATGGTCACCAGGGGAGCATATCTACGCGCGTAGCAACCTGTACAGGGGGGCCTGGTGAAGGTTGCGCGAGGGGAGGTGGGCGGTGGGCGTCACCAGGCCAGGGAACCACGACTGGAGGCGTGCGGCAGAATCGGAGCCATGACGAGCCCCCAGCAGCCCGCCGAGCCCACCTATGCCGACCGGGCCTTCCGGTCGCCCGCCGCGATGGTGGGCGGAGTGCTGCTGCTCGCGCTCATCACGTGGATCTGCGGGGACGCGCTGATCCGGGGCGAGGGGCGCACGCCGTGGCTGGCACTCGCCGTGGCGCTGCTGGCCGTCCCGCTGGTGGTCGCGTTCACACTGCGGCCGGCGGTCTTCGCCAACAACGACCGGCTGCGGATCAGGAACCCCTTCCGGACGATCACACTGCCCTGGGCGGCGGTCGCGGATGTGCGGGCCGGGTACTCCAGCGAGGCATTCACACAGGACGGTAAGAAGTACCAACTGTGGGCGATCCCGGTCTCGCTGCGGCGGCGCAAGCGGGCCTCGCGCCGCCAGATGCAGAACGCGCACGACGACCCGCACGGGCGGACGTCTGTGAGCGCGGATGTCACCGACTCCAGGGCGCGGATCGCTCCCGCGGACCAGACGATCGCGGACCTGCGGGAACTGGCCGAGCTCAACGCCCCGCTGCCGGGTGCGCAGGGCGAGCCGCAGATCCGCTGGGCGTACGAGGCCGTCGCGCCGGCGGTGGCCGGGGCGGTGCTGCTCACGGTGCTGCTGGCGATCGGCTGACGGTCTTCTGACGGTGGACAGGGCTGTCGCTGTCTCATGCGACTGTGACCGCGGGCCCGGTCACGGCGGGCCCTTCCACACCAGCAGCATGTACGCCCCAAGCCAGGCCTACCACAGCGTCGCAGCTCCCAGCACCACCCTCACCACCGCCGTACGCCGCGCCCGCGCCAGCGCCCGTGCGACCGGCATCAGCAGCGGGAAGCCCGGCAGTAGAAAGCGGGCGCGCGGGAAGTAGACGCCGCCGCTGCCGAGGACGACCAGCAGCAGCATGCCGGTGAAGACGAGCAGCGCGGGCGCGGCCGCCGAAGCGCCCGCGGCAGCCCGTACCGTACGCCTGTTGGGCCACCGCCTCCCGGAGCCGACGGCCGGCGGGAGGCGGGGACGGTGGCTCGAACGGTCGCGGCGAGGGACACAGCGGCTGCTCCTGGGACTCGGCGTGCACTCGGCGTGCGCTACCGGTCACCATTTCCCGGCCGGTTCCGAAGGAGCGGGTGCCGCTGCCTCGACTCCGTACGAGATTCACCCGTACGGGCGTCAGATACCGGCTGCAGCCGCCAGGTCCCGCTTGATCCGCTCCAGGACCTCCGTCGCCCGCTCCCGCGCGGGCGCCAGCTCGCTCGCGTCCGCGACCGGCACGACGACCTCCAGGTAGCACTTGAGCTTCGGCTCGGTGCCGCTCGGGCGGACGATGACCCGGGCCTTGCAGTCGCCGTCGAGGTAGTACCGCAGGCCGTCCGTGGGCGGCAGCTTCTCCGTGCCCCGGCTCAGGTCCTCCGCGACGGCGACCCGCAGCCCGGCGAGAACGGCCGGCGGCTGCTCGCGCAGCGCGCGCATCGCGTTCGCGATGATGCTCAGGTCCTCGACCCGCACCGACAGCTGGTCGGTGGCGTGCAGCCCGTGCTCGACGGCGAGGTCGTCGAGCAGATCGGTGAGGGTGCGGTCCTGCTCCTTGAGCTCCGAGGCGAGCTCGGCGACGAGGAGGGCCGCGGTGATGCCGTCCTTGTCGCGTACGCCTTCGGGGTCGACGCAGTAGCCGAGCGCCTCCTCGTAGCCGTACCGCAGGCCCTCGACGCGGGCGATCCATTTGAAGCCGGTCAGCGTCTCCTCGTACGGGAGTCCCGCCGCGTCCGCGATCCGCCCGAGCAGGGACGAAGACACGATGGACTCCGCGAAGGTGCCGCGCGCGCCCTTGTGGACAAGGTGCGCGGCGAGCAGCGCGCCGACCTCGTCGCCGCGAAGCATCTTCCAGTCCTGGCCTTCGGGGACGGCGACGGCGCAGCGGTCCGCGTCGGGGTCATTGGCGATGACGATGTCCGGCTGGACCCGGCGGGCGGTCTCGAAGGCGAGATCCATCGCCCCCGGCTCCTCCGGATTGGGGAACGCGACGGTCGGGAAGGCCGGGTCGGGCTCGGCCTGCTCCTGTACGAGGGTGGGCGCGGGGAAGCCGGCGCGGGCGAAGGCGGCGGTCAGTACGTCCTTGCCGACGCCGTGCATGGCGGTGTAGACGACGCGGGCGGAGCGGGGGGAGCCGGCGGTCAGCACGGCGTCCGTACGCTCCAGGTAGGCCTCCAGGACCTCGTCGCCGAGGGTG
This sequence comes from Streptomyces sp. NPDC000880, assembly GCF_053599675.1. Classification (NCBI taxonomy): domain Bacteria; kingdom Bacillati; phylum Actinomycetota; class Actinomycetes; order Kitasatosporales; family Streptomycetaceae; genus Streptomyces; species Streptomyces sp. NPDC000880. Next base: position 29,844 of record NZ_JBSFMS010000070.1, read on the forward strand.
TCCCAGCCGGTCTCGGCGCGTGGTACGTCGCCCAGGCTGCGGATCGCGTCGATCTCGGCGGCGATCTCCGCGTCGGCGGGCGGCACGATCTGGGTGCCGTCGCCGAGGTAGACCTTGTAGCCGTTGTCGCGCGGGGGGTTGTGGCTGGCGGTGACCTCGACGCCCGCGGCGGCGCCCAGCTTCCTTATGGCGAAGGCGAGTACGGGCGTGGGCAGCGGGCGTGGCAGGACGGCGGCGCGGAAGCCGGCGCCGACCATGACGGCGGCGGTGTCGAGCGCGAAGTCGGCGGACTTGTACCGGGCGTCGTACCCGATGACGACGAGCCCGTCGCCCTGCCCCTTCGCCTTCAGGTACGCGGCGAGCCCGGCGGCGGCCCGGATGACGACGGCCCGGTTCATCCGCATGGGCCCGGCCCCGAGCTCCCCACGCAGCCCGGCTGTCCCGAACTGCAGCGTCCCCGCGAACCGCGCGGCGAGCCCATCGAGATCCTGCGCCTCGATGAGCTTCCCGAGCTCGTCCCGGGTCTCACTGTCCGGGTCCTCGGCCAGCCACGCCCTGGCCCGCGCGATGAGGTCCTGCTGCACGGTGGTCCGCCTCTCGTGTGTTTTCGTCGCCCGGCCAATCTTGGCGGGCATCCTCGCGGTGGGGCACTCCCGTGCCCGCGAGTCACCCGGGCCCGGCGGGCGGCGCTGTTCCCCCACCCCGCCCCTTCCCGTAACCGGGGCTCCGCCCCGGACCCCGCGCCTCAATCGCCGGCGGGCTTGAATTTCCCGCCGGTAACCCTTGAACGAACCACCGCACCGCGCGCGCCGCGGACGTCCGTGCAGCGGCCCCCGCGCGCCGTGGGCGCTCGCGCACCCCCCCGGCACCAAGCACTCCGTCAGATGCGGTCCAGTACCCGCGTCAGCAGCTCGCCCATCCGCGCCGCCGAGTCCCGGCCCGCCTGCAGCACTTCCTCGTGGTTCAGCGGCTCGCCCGTCAGGCCCGCCGCCAGGTTCGTGACCAGGGAGATGCCCAGCACCTCCGCACCCGCCTCGCGCGCCGCGATCGCCTCGAGGACGGTGGACATGCCCACCAGGTCGCCGCCCAGCACGCGGACCATGTTGATCTCCGCCGGCGTCTCGTAGTGCGGGCCGGGGAACTGCACGTACACGCCCTCCTCCAGCGACGCGTCGATCTCCTTGCACAGCGCCCGCAGCCGCGGCGAGTAAAGGTCCGTCAGGTCCACGAAGTTCGCCCCGACGATCGGCGACGTCGCCGTCAGGTTGATGTGGTCGCTGATCAGCACCGGCTGCCCGGGCCGCATGCCCTCACGCAGACCGCCGCAGCCGTTCGTCAGGACGACGGTCTTGCAGCCCGCGGCGACCGCCGTGCGCACCCCGTGCGCGACCGCGGCGACACCGCGGCCCTCGTAGTAGTGCGTACGGCCCAGGAAGACCAGCGCGCGCTTCGCGCCGATCCGGTACGAGCGGATCTTGCCGCCGTGGCCCTCGACCGCCGGCGGCGGGAAACCGGGCAGCTCGGTGACCGGGAACTCGGCCTCGGGCGTACCGAGCGCGTCGACTGCCGGGGCCCAGCCGGAGCCCATCACCAGCGCTACGTCATGCGTCTCGGTGCCGGTCAGCTCACGCAGGCGCGCGGCTGCGGCGTCGGCTGTGGCGTGGGGGTCGGCGGAAGCGCCGTTGAGATCCGGATTCACAGATGCGTTCACGCGGACGAGGGTAGCCGGTCATTTCCTACGCGCGTAGATGACGCAGCTCACGGTCTTTGGATCGTTGTCCTGTCGTTTCCGACAGACGGCGCGCCGAATGCACTAGCAGGGCCGCTTCCGCAGCTCCATCACATAGTCGTGCGGCGCTCCCGCCGAATCCGCCGCGTCCGCCAACTCCCCCAGATACCGCGCCGACGGCAGCCCGCCCTCGTACCCGTTCAGCACATACACCCAGGCCGGCTCCTCGCCGTCCAGCGTGTCGACCCGCACCCGCATCCGCCGGTAGATGTCCAGGCCGACGCCCTCCCAGCGGTCCATCGAGTCCTCGTCCATCGGGGCGACGTCGTACAGCGCGACGAAGACCTGCGAGCGCGGCGCCTCCACGATCGTGGCCAGCGCCCCCTCCCAGCCCATCTGCTCGCCGCCGAAGGTCAGCCGCCAGCCGTTGAGCCAGCCGGTGCCGCGCAGCGGGGAGTGCGGGGCGCGGCGGGACATCAGCCGCGCGTCGAGGTTGCCGGCGTACGCGGCGTAGAGCGACATGGGATCGAGGGTACGGGAGGGGCACGGGTGGTTGCCGTTCACCAATCGAGGGACCCGGGGCAACGGCACTTGAACCATGCGGGACACTGGGGGGCGTACTGCAGTCCCAAAGGGCGATCCCCCGAACCCGGCAGAACGTAACGAGAGCGCGAGGCGTAACCCCAGTGACCCGGATCGTGATCATCGGCGGCGGACCCGGCGGATACGAGGCGGCCCTGGTGGGCGCCCAGCTCGGCGCGGAGGTGACCGTCGTCGACTGCGACGGCCTCGGCGGGGCGTCGGTGCTGACCGACTGCGTACCGTCGAAGACCCTGATTGCCACCGCCGAGGTGATGACGACCTTCGACTCCTCCTATGAGGAGCTGGGCATCATCGTCGCCGACGACACCCCACCGCTGGAGCAGGCGGCCCGAGTGGTCGGCGTGGACCTCGGCAAGGTCAACCGACGGGTGAAGCGGCTTGCCCTCGCCCAGTCCCACGACATCACCGCCTCCGTCACCCGGGCGGGCGCGCGCGTGCTGCGCGGCCGTGGCCGGCTGGAGGGCCAGCAGGCGATGGACGGCTCCCGCAAGGTGGTCGTGCGTGCCGCGGACGGCAGCGAGGAGACGCTGACCGCCGACGCCGTGCTGATCGCGACCGGCGGCCACCCGCGCGAGATCCCGGACGCCCTGCCCGACGGAGAGCGGATTCTCAACTGGACGCAGGTGTATGACCTGGACGAGCTCCCCGAGGAGCTCATCGTGGTCGGCTCCGGCGTTACGGGTGCCGAGTTCGCCGGCGCGTACCAGGCGCTCGGCTCCCGGGTCACCCTCGTCTCGTCCCGCGACCGCGTGCTGCCCGGCGAGGACCCGGACGCCGCCGCCGTTCTCGAGGACGTCTTCCGCCGCCGCGGCATGAACGTCATGGCCCGCTCCCGCGCCGAGTCCGCCAAGCGCGTCGGCGACCGGGTCGAGGTCACGCTCTCCGACGGCCGGGTCATCTCCGGCTCGCACTGCCTGATGGCGGTCGGCGCGATCCCGAACTCCGCGGGCATGGGTCTGGAGGAGGCCGGGGTCCGGCTCAAGGACTCGGGCCACATCTGGACCGACAAGGTCTCCCGTACGACCGCCCCCGGCGTGTACGCCGCCGGCGACGTCACCGGCGTCTTCGCGCTCGCCTCGGTCGCGGCCATGCAGGGCCGTATCGCGATGTACCACTTCCTGGGCGACGCGGTGCAGCCGCTGAACCTGAAGACCGTCTCGTCGAACGTCTTCACCGACCCCGAGATCGCGACGGTCGGCTACAGCCAGGCGGACGTGGACGCGGGCAAGATCGACGCGCGGTCGGTCAAGCTGCCGCTGCTGCGCAACCCGCGCGCGAAGATGCAGGGCATCCGGGACGGCTTCGTCAAGATCTTCTGCCGGCCGGGTACGGGGATCGTGGTCGGCGGCGTGGTCGTCTCGCCGCGTGCCAGCGAACTGATCCATCCCATCTCGATCGCGGTCGACAACAATCTGACGGTGGAGCAGATCGCAAACGCCTTCACTGTGTATCCGTCTCTGTCGGGGTCGATCGCGGAGGTGGCACGGCAGTTGCAAACCCGGAAAGCGGCGGGCGAGGCGTGATGCGGGTGTAAACCCGAAGAACCCCGGGCACTCGGCGCGTCCGACGATCAACTACGCGGCTGCCCATACCACTTGGGTGTCCCACGTGGGCGCAACTTCTGTTATTCGGCGCATAGCGCTGAAAACCATCGGCCGGTCAGGTTACTGTCAGTTTCGTGTTCGCTGCAGAACGTCGCCAATTGATCCTCGAAATGGTGCGTGCCAACGGGGCCGTGTCGCTCCGTGAGCTCGCCCGCGTCGTCCAGACCTCCGAAGTAACCGTACGGCGGGACGTGCGGGCGCTGGAGGCAGAAGGACTCCTCGACCGCCGGCACGGCGGTGCGGTACTGCCGGGCGGTTTTACGCGTGAGTCCGGCTTTCCGCAGAAATCCTTGTCCGCGACCGCGGAGAAGACGGCCATCGCCGATCTTGCCGCGAGCCTCGTCGAAGAGGGCGAGGCCATCGTGGTCGGCGCGGGGACGACGACGCAGGAGCTTGCCCGCCGGCTTGCGCGCGTCCCCGGGCTGACCGTCGTCACCAACTCCCTTCTGGTGGCTCAGGCGCTGGCGCATGCCAACCGGGTCGAAGTCGTCATGACCGGGGGGACGTTGCGCGGCTCCAACTACGCGCTGGTCGGCAGCGGCGCGGAGCAGTCCCTGCACGGGCTGCGGGTGTCCCGTGCCTTTCTCTCCGGGAGCGGACTGACCGCGGAGCGCGGCCTGTCCACGTCCAACATGCTCTCGGCGAGCGTCGATCGGGCTCTGGTTCAGGCCGCGGCGGAGGTGGTGGTCCTCGCGGACCACACCAAGCTGGGCACCGACACGATGTTCCAGACGGTGCCCACGGATGTGATCACGCGGCTTGTCACCGATGAGCCGCCGACGCACGACGACCGCGCGGCGACGGAGCTCCAGGCGCTGGCGGACCAGGGGGTCCAGATCGCGGTGGCCGGATCGGGTGCGGGAGCCGCGGGCGGCGACGGCGTCCCGCCGGGGCGCCAGCCCCGCCGGGACGTCCCTCTCCCGGGCCAACGCCGCACCCGCGGGGGCAACCCTCTGCGCACGGCGGCGGGATCCCTGACCCCGGACCAGCCCCCGGCGGAACGCGCAGCAAGGGTGGCGGACCTCCGCCGCCGCTGAGTAGCCGCCCGCGCCGCCGATCTGCACTTGGCGGGGTGGGGCCGGGGGCACGGTCTGTCCCGCTGGGGCGGGAGCGCCCGTCGTCGCGGCTGCCGGGACGGCCCTGCGCACGCGCCGTGGCGGCGTGGAGCTGCCGCCTGACGTCGGCCCGCCTGCGCTGCGTGCCGCCTACCCGCCCGATCTCTGCACTTGGCAGGGGCGGGGCCACGGGTACGGTCCGTCCTGCTGGGGCGCGAGGGCCCGTCGTCGCGGCCTCGGCCCCGCGCACGCGCCGTGGCGGCGTGGAGCCGCCGCCTGACGTCGGCCCGCCTGCGCTGCGTGCCGCCTACCCGCCCGATCTCTGCACTTGGCAGGGGCGGGGCCGGGGGGCACGGTCTGTCCCGCTGGGGCGTGGAGGCGCCGCACGCCGCGTGGTGGCCGCAGGCGCGGGCGGGACCTCAGGTCGTCCCGCTCGGGCGCCCGCGGCGCGAAGGTGCCGGCCCCGGGGTCGGGGGCTTGCCCTGCTTGTGGGAAGGGGCGGGGTGGGGAAAGGCCCCGCGCAGCGGCACCCCCCGGCCCCGAACCCCCTCAGCCGCCCGCCTCCCCCTTCAGCCCCCGCAGCGTCAGCATCAGCAGCCGGTCCGCCAACTCCGGGTCCTGCGGGTCCTGTTCCGCCGCCAGCGCGATCGCGTTCGTCAGCTGCATCAGGTCCCCGATCGACACATCCGCCCGCACCGCGCCGCTCTCCTGCGCCCGAATCAGCAGCCGTTCGCCCGCCTCGCGCATCGGCACGCTGCACTCCGACAGCGCCGAACTCTCGTCGTGCGAGGCCGACATGAGCGCCCGCGCCAGGCCGCGGTACTCACCCGCATGAGTGATGATGGCGCGCAGCCACTCCACCAGAGCTCCGCATGGCTGCTCCGCCCCGGCCAGTTCGCGGGAGCGCTGCAGCAGCGAGGCCAGCGCGTCCTGGAAGACCGCGCTCATCATCGTGTGGCGGTTGGGGAAGTGCCGGTACAGCGTGCCGATACCCACGCCCGAGCGCCGTGCGATCTCCTCGAGCGACGCATCGGTTCCGTGCTCGGCGAAGACGGTGCGGGCTTCGGTGAGCAGCCGTTCGTAGTTGCGGCGCGCATCGGCGCGCATCGGCCGTGCCGAACCCGCCGCCGTACTCCCCGTGCTCGTCGCCATCGCGCCGTCCTCCCTGAGTCCGCCCCCGGATGTCCAGCATGCCATTGCGAAATCGGAGGCGCCCTCCGTATCGTAATGAGCGGCCGCGGCCTTCATGGCGGTCGCGCTCGCCCCGCTCCTGCTGTCCCGCACACCCCCAGACGGATCTCCTCCACTCTGTACGAGAGCGGGGGCGGCGTCTGGGGCAGCGTCTCGT
>NZ_JBSFMS010000071.1:0-24499 GCF_053599675.1 Streptomyces sp. NPDC000880
GGCCCGAAGGGCCTGGGGGACGCATCGCAAGGCGGTGGGGGCACCCCCGGACGAAGTCTGGGGGAGATCGCCCTCGTACTGGACGTACTTGGGCGGCTTTCGACAACACAGCGAGGTGCCGTAGCTGTCGTCGCGGGCCCGACAAGATCGCCCGGACAGGGCCCACGGCCGCGGGCCGTGAGTGGTGCCCGCCTGTGGTCGGTTGCTCGCCGCCGGCGGCTGCGTGTCCGCGTCGGCAGGGCCCTCGCCGGAGGGGCGGGGGCAAGGGGTCCCGCGCACCCCGCCGTCGGCCCTCCACCGGGGGGCCGGGAAGCCGGGGGCGGCCGCTCGCGGCACCCGATTCGGCGGCGCGCACGCGACGTGGCACGATGCGTCCATGTCCTCCGCACTGACCGATCTCTGTCGTTATCCGATCGTGCAGGCCCCCATGGCGGGCGGCGCATCCTGTCCGCAGCTCACCGCCGCCGTGTCCGACGCGGGTGGGCTCGGGTTCCTCGCTGCCGGGTACAAGACCGCGGACGGTATGTACCAGGAGGTCAAACAGGTCCGCGGGCTCACCGGGCAGCCCTTCGGCGTGAATCTCTTCATGCCGCAGGCCAACACCGCCGACTCCGCCGCCGTCGAGGTCTACCGGCATCAGCTCGCCGGTGAGGCCTCCTGGTACGAGACACTGCTCGGCGACCCCGACTCGGGGCGCGACGACGGGTACGAGGCCAAGCTCGCCATTCTCCTCGACGATCCGGTTCCCGTTGTCTCCTTCACCTTCGGCTGTCCGACCGCCGATGTGCTCGACTCCTTCGCCAAGGCCGGGACTTTCACCGTCGTCACTGCCACCACGCCCGAAGAGGCGCTGGCCGCGCAGTGGGCCGGGGCGGATGCCGTGTGCGTGCAGGGCGTCGAGGCCGGCGGACACCAGGGCACCCACCGGGACGACCCCGCGACCGACGGCTCCGGCCTCGGGCTGCTCTCGCTCGTCGCGCTGGTCCGCGAGGCCGTGCAGCTGCCGATCATCGCCGCGGGCGGCCTGATGCGCGGCGGTCAGGTCGCCGGCGTGCTGGCGGCCGGCGCGGTCGCGGCGCAGCTCGGGACGGCGTTCCTGGTCTGCCCCGAGTCCGGCGCCAACGCGCTGCACAAGCAGGCCATGACCAACCCCGTGTTCGTACGCACCGAACTCACCCGCGCCTTCTCCGGGCGGCCCGCCCGCGGTCTCGTCAACCGCTTCATGCGCGAGCACGGCCCGTACGCCCCCGCCGCCTACCCCCAGGTGCACCATCTGACGAGCCCTCTGCGCAAGGCCGCCGCCAAGGCGGGCGACCCTCAGGGCATGGCGCTCTGGGCCGGGCAGGGCCACAAGATGGCGCGCGACCTGCCCGCCGGCCGGCTGGTCGAAGTCCTCGTCGCCGAACTGGACTCCGCGCGTGCCGCGCTGGCGCTTGGCCGCTCCTGATGACCGCGCCCGTATTCGTGGTCGACCACTTCGACGCGGGCGGCGGCGGTCGGTTCGTGCTGGACGGGCCCGAGGGGCGGCACGCCGTCTCCGTGAAGAGGCTGCGCCCCGGTGAGGACGTCGTCCTCACCGACGGGCACGGTCGGTGGGCGGACTGCGTGGTGCTGGACACCGAGGGCAAGGACCGTCTGGTTGTCCAACTGGACTCGGTGTCCGAGGAGCCCGAGTCCGTGCCCCGTATCACCGTCGTGCAGGCCCTGCCCAAGGGCGACCGTGGCGAGCTGGCCGTCGAGACCATGACGGAGACCGGCGTCGACGCGATCGTGCCGTGGGCGGCGTCGCGCTGCATCACGCAGTGGCGCGGTGACCGGGGCGTGAAGGCCCTCGCCAAATGGCGCTCGACGGCTCGCGAGGCGGGCAAGCAGTCCCGCAGGCTCCGCTTCCCCGAGGTCGCGGACGCCGCAACGACCAAGCAGGTTGTGGCACTTCTGGCCAAAGCCGATTTCGCGGCGGTCCTGCACGAGGAGGGCGCCGAGCCGCTGGCCACCGCTCAGCTGCCGGCCGAGGGGTCGATCGTGCTGGTGGTGGGGCCCGAAGGGGGCGTGTCCCCGGAGGAGTTGACGGCGTTCGCCGACGCGGGTGCGAAGCCCTACCGGCTCGGCCGCAGCGTGCTGCGCACGTCGACCGCGGGCACGGCAGCGACGGCGCTCCTGCTGGGCCGCACGGGCCGCTGGTCCTGAGAGACGCCCGCCCCGGGCTCGTACAGGTTCAGCCAGCTCTGCGCACTGTCGTGCCAGGGCGAGACCGACTCGGAACAGGACATCACGCTCAAGGGCAAGGTGACGGAGGAGCGTTCGGGGAAGTGCGTACGCGGGCGACCTGATCGCGAAGGTCGACCGTAAGGTCGTCTTCCAGGCGACCGTCCTCGGCAACTGCTCCGGCGTGCCCACCCGTTCGCCGAGCCACTCGCCGAGCGGGGCGCCGGTGCCACCGTGACCGTCACCGCGACGCCCGATCCGCCGCGCAAGTGATCCGAAAGCCGTGACCGGGCGGCGGTACCTGCCTAGGGTGACGGTGTGACGCACCCTGCCTACCTCCGGTATCCGCATGTCCACGGCGAGTTGATCGCCTTCACCGCAGAGGACGACGTCTGGGTCGCCCCGCTCGACGGCGGCCGAGCGTGGCGCGTCAGCGCCGACAACATTCCGGTGAACCACCCCAGGATCTCGCCCGACGGCACGCACATCGCCTGGTCGTCGCAGCTGGCCGGCGCGCCCGAGGTGCATCTCGCGCCCATCGACGGCGGGCCCGCGGACCGGCTGACGTACTGGGGCAGCACGAGAACGTCCGTCCGCGGCTGGACCCCGGACGGCGAGGTCCTCGCGATCAGTACGTACGGCCAGGCCTCGCTGCGCCGCACCTGGGCGCGGGCGGTGCCCCTCGACGGCGGGCCCGCGACCGTCCTGCCGTACGGGCCCGTGGGCGCTGTGGCGTACGGGCCGCACACCGTGCTGCTCTCCGCCACGATGGGGCGCGAGGCCGCAGCCTGGAAGCGCTACCGGGGCGGTACGGCGGGCAAGTTGTGGATCGACCGGGCGGGCGACGGGGAGTTCGTACGCCTCCATGAAGAGCTCGACGGGAACATCGAGTACCCGCTGTGGGCGGGGGACCGGATCGCCTTCCTCTCCGACCACGAAGGCGTGGGGGCCGTGTACTCGTCCCTGGCCGACGGGTCCGATCTGCGGCGGCACACCGGAGTTGACGGCTTCTACGCCCGCCACGCCGCCACCGACGGCACCCGAGTCGCCTACGCCTCGGCCGGTGAACTGTGGCTCCTCGACGACCTCGACGGCGCCGGGCCCCGCAGGCTCGACATCCGGCTCGGCGGCCAGCGCACCGATCTGCGGCACCGCCCCGTCAAGGCCGACCGCTACCTGGGCACCGCCACGCCCGACCACACGGGCCGTGGCAGCGCCGTGGAGATCCGCGGCGGTGTCCACTGGGTCACCCACCGGGAAGGACCCGCGCGGGCGCTCGCCGTGGAGCCCGGCGTACGGGCGAGGCTGCCCCGCACCTTCCGGGTCGACGGCGAGGAGCACGTCGTCTGGGTCACCGACGCCGAGGGCGACGATGCCCTCGAATTCGCCCCGGCCACCGGCCCGGCGCCCGGCGCGACGCCGCGCAGGCTCGGCGCGGGACGGCTCGGCCGGGTCCTGAGCCTGGCCGTCGCCCCCGACGGCAGCCGCGCCGCCGTCGCCTCGCACGACGGCCGCGTACTGCTCGTCGAACGCGAGTCGGGCGAGGTCCGCGAGATCGACCGCAGCGAGCACGGCGAGGCCACCGGCCTGGCCTTCTCGCCGGACTCCGGCTGGCTTGCCTGGTCGCACCCGGGGCCGGACCCGCTGCGCCAGCTCAAGCTCGCCAACACCGTCGACCTGTCGGTCTCCGAGGCCACCCCGCTGCGCTTCCGCGACTTCCAGCCCGCCTTCACGCTCGACGGCAAGCACCTCGCGTTCCTCTCCGAGCGCGCCTTCGACCCGGTCTACGACACGCATGTGTTCGACCTCGCCTTCGTCGGCGGCTGCCGCCCGCACCTGATCACGCTCGCGGCCACGACGCCGTCTCCGTTCGGACCGCAGCGCCACGGGCGGGCCTTCGAGGCGGACAAGGACCAGCGGCAGCAGGACGGCGAGGAGAGCGGCGTCCCGGTGACGCGTATCGACCTCGAAGGGCTCGCCGACCGGATAGTGCCATTCCCTGTCGAGGCCGCCCGCTACTCCACGCTGCGCGCCGCCAAGGACGGGCTGTTGTGGCTGCGCCACCCGCTGCGCGGCGTCCTCGGCGCGACCCGCGCCACGCCCGACGACCCCGGGCCCAAGACCGCGTTGGAGCGGTACGACCTGGTCCAGCAGCAGATCGAGGAACTCTCCTCGGACGCCACGAGCTTCCAGGTCAGCGGCGACGGAAAGCGGGTGCTGCTGTACACCGACGGCAAGCTCAAGGTGGTGCCGAGCGACCGCAGGGCCTCGCGCGACGAGGACAGCGACACCAACATCACCGTCGATCTCTCGCGCGTACGCGGCACTGTCGACCCGGCCGCCGAGTGGCGGCAGATGTACGACGAGGCCGGGCGGCTGATGCGCGACAACTTCTGGCGCGCGGACCTCGGCGGCGTCGACTGGGACGGCGTACTCGACCGCTACCGCGCGGTGCTGAAGCGCGTGGCCACCCACGACGATCTGATGGACCTTTTGTGGGAGGTGCAGGGCGAGCTCGGCACCTCGCACGCGTACGTCACGCCGCGCGGTGGGTACGGGCACAGCTCGACGCGACAGGGGCTGCTGGGCGCGGACATCTCCCGGGCGGCGGAGGGCGCGTGGCGCATCGACCGCATCCTGCCGTCCGAGACGTCCGACCCGGAGGCCCATTCGCCCCTCGCCGCGCCGGGCGTCGCGGTACGCGCGGGCGACGCGATCGTCGCGGTGGACGGCCGCCCGGTGGACCCCGTCGCCGGGCCGGGGCCGTTGCTGGTGGGCGCGGCGGGCAAGCCGGTCGAACTGACCATCTCCCCGGCGGGCGGCGGCGATCCGCGGCACGCGGTCGTCGTCCCGCTCGCCGACGAGGAGCCGCTGCGCTACCACGCGTGGGTGTCCGGCCGGCGTGCGTACGTCCACGAGAAGTCCGGCGGCCGGCTGGGCTATCTGCATGTCCCCGACATGCAGGCGCCGGGCTGGGCGCAGATCCACCGGGACCTGCGGGTCGAGGTGGCGCGCGAGGGGCTGGTCGTGGACGTACGGGAGAACCGCGGCGGGCACACGTCCCAGCTCGTCGTGGAGAAGCTGGCGCGCCGGATCGTGGGCTGGGACCTGCCGCGCGGGATGCAGCCCCTCAGCTACCCACAGGACGCGCCGCGCGGCCCGGTCGTCGCGGTGGCGAACGAGTTCTCCGGCTCGGACGGAGACATCGTCAACGCGGCGATCAAGGCGCTGGGCATCGGCCCGGTGGTGGGCACGCGGACCTGGGGCGGTGTGGTGGGCATCGACAGCCGTTACTCACTGGTGGACGGGACGCTGGTGACGCAGCCCAAGTACGCGTTCTGGCTCGAGGGGTACGGCTGGGGCGTGGAGAACCACGGAGTGGACCCCGACGTGGAGGTGGTGATGTCTCCTCAGGACCATGCGTCGGGCCGCGATCCGCAACTGGACGAGGCGGTCCGGATGGCGCTGGCGGTGCTGACGGAGAACCCGGCGAAGTCGCCTCCGGCGCTGCCGTAGGAGGGTATGGGCGGCTGGCCCACAGCACTACGAAGCCGATCACTCGATACGATGCGGGTCGTAGTGGACTCACGCGAGGAGGACCCTGGCATGGCGGGAGAACCGCAGGCTGACTGCCTGTTCTGCAAGATCGCCGCGGGGGAGGTGCCGGCCACCGTCGTGCGGGAGACCGAGACCGTCGTCGCCTTCCGCGACATCAACCCCCAGGCCCCCACCCACGTCCTGGTCATCCCCAGGGCGCACTACCGGGACGCCGCCGCCCTCGCCGCCGCCCAGCCGCAGCTCGTCGCCGACGTGGTGCGGGAGGCCGGTGAGGTCGCGGCCGAGGAGAAGGTCGACCGCGCCGGGTACCGGATCGTCTTCAACACCGGCACCGGCGCCGGTCAGACCGTCTTCCACGCCCACGCCCACCTGCTGGGCGGCCGCGGCCTCGAGTGGCCCCCGGGATAATGGAGCCGACTCGCCTTGTCCGTACGTGAACTCGTCGTGCTCGGGACCGCCAGCCAGGTCCCGACGCGGCACCGCAACCACAATGGGTACCTCCTGCGCTGGGACGGCGAGGGCATCCTCTTCGACCCCGGTGAGGGCACCCAGCGCCAGATGCTGCGTGCCGGCGTCGCCGCGCACGACATCAACCGGATCTGCGTCACGCACTTCCACGGCGACCACTGTCTCGGCCTCGCCGGGGTGATCCAGCGGATCAACCTCGACCGGGTCCCGCACGACGTGTCCGCGCACTATCCGGCCGGCGGGCAGCGGTTCTTCGACCGGCTGCGGTACGCGACGGCCTACCACGAGACGGTCGAGCTGATCGCGTCCCCGGTCGCCGCCGACGGCGTCCTGGCCGAGTCCGCGTCGTACACCCTCGAGGCCCGCAGACTCTCGCACCCCATCGAGTCGTACGGCTACCGCCTCGTCGAGCCGGACGGCCGCCGGATGCTGCCCGAGAAGCTCGCCGCGTACGGCATCAAGGGCCCCGACGTCGGTCGGCTCCAGCGCGAGGGCGAGGTGGGCGGCGTCCCGTTGCACGCGGTCAGCGAGTTCCGCAGAGGGCAGCGCTTCGCGTTCGTCATGGACACCCGGCTCTGCGACGGCGTGCAGGCGCTCGCGGACGGCTGCGACATGCTCGTCATCGAGTCGACCTTCCTCGACGGGGACGAGTATCTCGCAGCGGACCACGGCCACTTGACCGCCGGGCAGGCGGCCCGGGCGGCCCGTGACGCGGGCGTGCGACATCTGGTCCTGACGCACTTCTCGCAGCGTTACAGCGAACCCGAAGAATTTGAGCGGCAGGCGCGCGCGGCCGGTTTCGAGGGTGAACTGACCGTCGCCCACGACCTGCTGCGCGTCCCTTTCCCCAAGCGTCACCCGTAACCGAGACGAGACCGCCGTGCCCCTCCCCAAGGCCGAACTGCACCTCCATATCGAAGGCACCCTCGAACCCGAGCTCGCCTTCGCGCTCGCCGCGCGAAACGGCGTCGAGCTGCCGTACAAGGACACCGAAGAGCTGCGCCGCGCCTACCTCTTCGAGGATCTGCAGTCCTTCCTCGACCTCTACTACAGCGTGATGGCCGTCCTGCGCACCGAGGACGACTTCGCCGAGCTCACCGACGCCTATCTGGCGCGCGCCGCGGCTCAGGGCGTACGCCACGCGGAGATCTTCTTCGACCCGCAGGCGCATACTTCCCGCGGCGTCGCGCTCGCCACGGTGATCGAGGGCCTGGCCCGGGCGCTCGACCGCGGCGAGGAGCGGCACGGCATCTCGACGCGGCTGATCATGTGCTTTCTGCGGGACGAGTCCGCCGAGTCGGCGATGGAGACGCTCCAGGCCGCGAAGCCGTATCTGCACCGGATTGCCGGGGTCGGCCTGGACTCGGCGGAGGCCGGGCACCCGCCGTCGAAATTCCGCGAGGTGTACGAGGCGGCTGCCGTGCTCGGCCTGCGCAAGGTCGCACACGCGGGCGAGGAGGGCCCGCCGGCGTACATTCGCGAGGCCCTGGACGTCCTCGGCGTGGAGCGCATCGACCACGGTCTGCGCTGCATGGAGGACCCGGAGCTGGTCCAGCGGCTCGCACGGGAGCGGATTCCGCTGACGCTCTGCCCGCTGTCGAACGTACGGCTGCGGGCCGTCGACACCCTGGAACAGCACCCGCTGGCGCGGATGATGGACGCGGGGTTGCTGTGCACGGTCAACTCGGACGATCCCGCATACTTCGGCGGCTACGTCGGGGACACGTTCCACGCGGTGCGCGAGGCGCTGGGGCTGCGCGACGAGCAGCTGCGTGAGCTGGCGCGCAATTCGTTTGTGGCGTCGTTCCTGGAGGACGACGAGGAGCGGAGGGGGCGGTTGATCGCGGAGGTCGAGGCGTACGAGTTCGGCGGCCCGGGGTAGGCGGCGGCGGGCGCCTGCGGCGGGCTTGGTCCCCTGCGCCCCGCCCCAACGGGCTTGATCTGCCGGCCCCGCCGGCGATTGAGGCGCGGGGTCCGGGGTGGGGACCCGGATACGGGGCCACCGCCTACGCGCGCCATTCCGGGGAGCCTCGCCTCACCCTCGGCACAACCGCCTCGATCTTCGCGCGGACCTCCCGCATCACCGCCACGATCCCTCGCTCGTGCCCCTCCGTGAGCCGCGCCACCGGCACCGAGCAGCTGATCGCGTCCGTCGCGGGCGTGTCGTAGCGCAGTGCGAAGCCGAAGCCCGCGATGCCCAGCACGCCCTCCTCGCGGTCGACGGCGTAGCCGCGCTCCCGGATCGTGGCCAGGTCTGCCTCCAGGGCCGCCCTGTCGGCGTGGGTGTTGGGCGTGAGGCGCTCCAACTCACCCTGAAGCAGCATGAGTTGATCGTCCGGCCGCTCGGCGAGCAGCGCCTTGCCGAGCGCGCCCGCATGGGCGGGCAGCCGCCGGCCCACCCGGCTGAAGGTGCGCAAGTACTCATGTGACTCGCGGGTCGCGAGATAGACGACGTCCGCGCCGTCCAGCCGCGCCAGGTGAATCGTCTCGCCGAGCGCGTCCGACGCCTCGTCGAGATACGGGCGCGCGGCCCGCACCCGCGGGTCGCTGTCCAGATAGCTGGTGCCGGTGAGCAGTGCGCGGATGCCGATCCCGTACAGCGAACCCGTCGCGTCCGTGCGGACCCAGCCGCGGTCGATGAGCGTCTGCAGCAGCGCGTACATGCTGCTGCGCGGTACGCCCAGTTCCTCCGCGAGCTCGCGGAGCCGGGCCGGGCGGTCGCCGCGCGCCGCGAGCACTTCGAGCAGTTCGACGGTGCGGCCTGCCGACTTCACCTCGCGTACGCCACCGGCAGGCGGCCCCGCCTGCGGTGCCGATTCCGTCTCCGACATGCGCCGATCGTAATCCGCACACCACTGCCCATTGACGGTCTCTGTTCGCCTATCTAATCTCCATTCTCATTCGTGCACTACATCTACATAGGGAGACAGCGTGGGGCAGGCACGAGATTCGCCGTCGCCGCGCGACTCGTCGGCCGTCCATGCCCCTCGCGCCCGAGATGTGCGCGTGCCGCAGGCCGAACCCGGTCTCGTCGACCTCGAAGCACTTGCTCGCAGACGGACTCGACCTCGTAGGAGCGAACGCATGACGCAGGACCTGACGATCACCGAGGTGCGGCTCACCCCGATCCTCGTCGCCGACCCGCCGCTGCTCAATACGCAGGGCGTGCACCAGCCGTACACCCCCCGCCTCATCGTCGAGGTGGTCACGGCGGGCGGCGTCACCGGCGTCGGCGAGACCTACGGCGACACCAAGTACCTCGATCTGGCGGCGCCGTTGGCGGACACGCTGCCCGGCCACCAGGTCAGCGATGTGAACGCGCTGCACCAGCTCGCGGCCCTGGTGTGCGGCGACTCGCCCGAGGCGACCGGCGCGGAGGCCGTCGACGTCGGGGGGCTGCGTGGCATCCAGACGGCGGACAAGCTGCGGCTGTCGGTCGTCTCCGGCTTCGAGGTCGCCTGCCTCGACGCGCTCGGCAAAGCACTCGGGCTGCCCGTGCACGCGCTGCTCGGTGGCAAGGTGCGCGACGCCGTCGACTACAGCGCGTATCTCTTCTACCGCTGGGCCGGACACCCGGGCGGGGCGGGGGAGCCCGACGACTGGGGCGAGGCGGTCGACCCGGCGGGCGTCGTCGCTCAGGCCAGGCGCTTCGCCCGCGACTACGGCTTCGCCTCCTTCAAGCTCAAGGGCGGCGTCTTCGAGCCGGAGGAGGAGATCGCGGCGGTCCGCGCGCTGGCGGAGGCGTTCCCGGGGCAGCCGCTGCGGCTGGACCCCAATGGCGCGTGGTCGGTGGAGACTTCGCTGCGGGTCGCGGAGGAGCTGGCCGACGTACTGGAGTATCTGGAGGACCCGGCGTCCACGACGGCCCGGATGGCGGAGGTCGCGGCGGGGCTGAGAGAGGCGGGGCGAAGCCCCTCGGGCAAGGGCGATGGTGCGCGACGGGGCGTACCGCTGGCCACGAACATGTGCGTGACGACCTTCGCCGAGATACCGGAGGCCTTCGCGCGAGGTGCCGTGCAGGTCGTTCTCTCCGACCACCACTACTGGGGCGGGCTGCGCAACACCCGTGAACTGGCCGCGGTCTGCCGGACGTTCGGCGTCGGCCTGTCCATGCACTCCAACACCCACCTGGGCATCAGTCTCGCCGCGATGACCCATGTCGCCGCGGTCGTCCCCAACCTCGACTACGCCTGCGACAGCCACTACCCCTGGCAGACCGAGGACGTCATCACCGAGCGCCTCGAATTCAAGGGCGGCCGGCTGGCTGTCTCCGATCTTCCGGGCCTCGGCGTCGAACTGGACGGCGGGCGGCTGGCCCGCCTCCACCGGCGCTGGCTCGACGACGACGGCACGATGCGCGACCGCGACGACGCCGCGGCGATGCGGGTCGCCGAGCCTGGCTGGATCGCGCCGCCCGTCCCCCGCTGGTAAACCGCCGGGGGCTCCGCCCCGGACCCCGCGCCGCGATCCCCCCAGAATTCGTCCGAGGGGAGATTGAGGACTCTCCCCCTACGCCCCTGTGGGCATGGAGGGAAAGACCCCCACGAGCTACGCCCCTGCGGGGGGTCCGGGGGCTTGCCTCCAGCTGCGGGAACCCTCCCCCTCCCCCTTCATCAGGCAAACTGGCCTGATCTGTACCACGTACCGGGAGCGGCACGGTGACCACTCGACACGGAGAGCAACGGGACCGCGCTGCCGCCTGCCTCGACCCGCTCGCGGCGCTGCGGACCCCCGCCGATCCCCGCTGCGACGTCTACCTCACCGGCAGCGTCTTCCTCGACATCATCTTCACCGGCCTCGACTCCGCCCCCGTCCGCGGCACCGAGTCCTGGGCCCGTGGCATGGGGTCCAGCCCCGGCGGCGTCGCCAATATGGCCACCGCGCTCGCCCGGCTCGGGCTGCGGACCTCGCTCGCCGCCGCCTTCGGGGACGACCACTACGGCGAGTACTGCTGGGACGCCCTCGAACACGGCGAAGGCATCGACCTCTCCCTTTCCCGCACCGTCCCCGGCTGGCACTCGCCCGTCACCGTCTCCATGGCGTACGAGGGCGAGCGCACCATGGTCTCCCACGGCCACGAGGCCCCGCCGCCCGAGCCCGTGCCCGACTGCCCCCCGCCCGCCCGCGCCGCCATCGCCTCACTGACCCCTGAGGGCGACGAGTGGATCGCCCAGGCCGCGCGCACGGGCACCCGCGTCTTCGCCGACGTCGGTTGGGACGAGTCCGGCCGCTGGGACCCGGCCGACCTTGCCGATCTTGAACACTGCGAGGCCTTCCTGCCCAACGCCCAGGAGGCGATGCGCTACACCCGCACCGACTGCCCGCGCGCCGCCGCCCACGCCCTCACCGAGCGGGTGCGCCTCGCCGTCGTCACTCTCGGCGCGGAGGGCGCGTACGCGGTGGACGGCGCGACCGGCGAGAGCGCCCAGGTCCCGGCGATCGAGGTGGAGGCGCTCGACCCGACCGGCGCCGGGGACGTCTTCGTGGCCGGGTTCGTCACCGGTACCATCGCCGGCTGGCCGCTGGCAGACCGCCTCGCCTTCGCCGGGCTGACCGCCGCCCTGTCGGTGCAGGAGTTCGGTGGATCGCTCTCCGCGCCCGGCTGGTCGGAGATCGCAACCTGGTGGCAGTACGTCCAGGGGTGCGACGACCAGGACCCCACGGCCCTGCGCCGGTACGCCTTCCTCGAGTCGCTGCTGCCCGCCCCGACCAGGCCCTGGCCGCTGCGCAGGGCCGTGCCGACCATCGGCTTCGGCCGTTCGGTCTGAGCCACGGCGCGGTTCGTGCGGCACCTCGCCGTAAAAGCCCTCGGTCTTGTCAGTGCCAGGTCGTACGCTTGGTGTCCCAGAGGTTGTCGAGCAGCGAGAACCCTGCAACGGGAGGTATGTGCAGGCCACAGAGCCGGCCCATGACTCAGACACCCACAACCCAGACCCCAGCGCAGGGGCAGGCGCGAGCCCACTTCACCGTCCCCGCCAAGCATCCGATGGTGACGGTCCTGGGTTCGGGTGATGCCCTGCTGCGTGTGATCGAGAAGGCCTTCCCGGCGGCCGATATCCATGTCCGGGGCAATCAGGTCAGCGCGGTCGGCGACCCGGCGGAAGTCGCTCTGATCCAGCGCCTGTTCGACGAAATGATGCTCGTGCTCCGCACCGGGCAGCCGATGACGGAGGACGCAGTGGAACGCTCGATCGCCATGCTCAGAGCCGGTGAGAGCGGCAATGGCCAGGTCGAGACACCGGCCGAGGTGCTCACCCAGAACATCCTCTCCAGCCGCGGCCGGACCATCCGCCCCAAGACCCTCAACCAGAAGCGGTACGTCGACGCCATCGACAAGCACACGATCGTGTTCGGCATCGGCCCCGCCGGTACCGGGAAGACGTACCTCGCCATGGCCAAGGCGGTCCAGGCCCTGCAGTCCAAGCAGGTCAACCGCATCATCCTGACCCGTCCCGCGGTGGAGGCCGGCGAGCGGCTCGGCTTCCTGCCCGGCACGCTGTACGAGAAGATCGACCCGTATCTGCGCCCGCTGTACGACGCGCTGCACGACATGCTCGACCCCGACTCGATCCCGCGGCTGATGGCGGCGGGCACGATCGAGGTCGCGCCGCTGGCGTACATGCGCGGCAGGACGCTCAACGACGCGTTCATCATCCTCGACGAGGCGCAGAACACCAGTGCCGAGCAGATGAAGATGTTCCTGACCCGGCTGGGCTTCGACTCGAAGATCGTCATCACCGGTGACGTCACCCAGGTCGACCTGCCGAACGGCACGAAGAGCGGACTGCGCCAGGTCCAGGGAATCCTGGACGGCGTCGAGGACGTCCACTTCTCCCGGCTCACAAGTCAAGATGTCGTCCGGCACAAGCTCGTCGGCCGTATCGTCGACGCGTACGAAAAGTACGACGGTCAAAACGGGAAGTAGTCAGAGCGCGCCATGTCGATCGACGTCAACAACGAGTCCGGAACCGAGGTCGACGAGCAGGCGATCCTCGATGTCGCCCGCTATTCGCTCGCTCGGATGCGCATCCACCCGCTCTCCGAGCTCTCGGTGATCGTCGTGGACGCCGAGGCCATGGAGCAGCTGCACATCCAGTGGATGGACCTGCCCGGTCCGACCGACGTCATGTCCTTTCCGATGGACGAGCTGCGCCCGCCGGTCAAGGACGACGAGGAGCCCCCGCAGGGGCTCCTCGGTGACATCGTGCTCTGCCCCGAAGTCGCCAAGAAGCAGGGCGAAGAGGCTCCGACGCAGCACTCCATGGACGAGGAGCTCCAGCTCCTGACCGTCCACGGGGTGCTGCATCTGCTCGGTTACGACCACGAGGAGTCGGACGAGAAGGCCGAGATGTTCGGTCTCCAAGCGGCGATCATCGACGGCTGGCGGGCGGAGAAGGGCCTTACCGGCCCGTCCCCGGCGCCGACCGTCTCATGACCGGCCAACTGGTCTTCGGCGCGATTCTGCTGGTCGTCGTCGCCTGGCTGGCGGCCTGCGCGGAAGCGGGCATCGCGCGCGTCTCCAGCTTCCGCGCCGCCGAGGCCGTACGCTCCGGGCGGCGCGGCTCCGCGAAGCTGGCGCAGGTCGCCGCCGACCCGACCCGCTATCTCAATGTCGCCCTGCTGGTGCGGGTGGTGTGCGAGATGGCGGCCGGGGTGCTGGTCACATACGTCTGCCTGCAGGAGTTCAACGAGACCTGGACGGCGCTGCTCGTCGCGATCGGCGTGATGGTGCTCGTCTCGTACGTCGCGGTGGGCGTCTCGCCCCGCACCATCGGCCGTCAGCACCCGCTGAACACCGCCACGGCCGCGGCGTACGTCCTGCTCCCGCTCGCCAGCGTCATGGGCCCCATCCCGCAGCTGCTGATCCTCATCGGCAACGCGCTCACGCCCGGAAAGGGCTTCCGCAAGGGCCCGTTCGCGAGCGAGGCCGAGCTGCGGGCGATGGTGGACCTGGCCGAGCAGGAGTCGCTGATCGAGGACGACGAGCGCCGCATGGTGCACTCCGTCTTCGAGCTCGGCGACACTCTCGTACGCGAAGTAATGGTCCCCCGCACCGACCTGGTCTGCATCGAGCGCTACAAGACCATCCGGCAGGCGCTCACCCTCGCGCTGCGTTCCGGCTTCTCCCGGATCCCGGTGACCGGCGAGAACGAGGACGACATCGTCGGTGTCGTCTACCTCAAGGACCTGGTCCGCAAGACTCACATCAACCGCGAGTCGGAGGCCGATCTGGTCTCCACGGCGATGCGGCCCGCGATGTTCGTGCCCGACACCAAGAACGCGGGCGATCTGCTGCGCGAGATGCAGCAGGAGCGCAACCACGTCGCCGTCGTCATCGACGAGTACGGCGGCACGGCCGGCATCGTCACCATCGAGGACATCCTGGAGGAGATCGTCGGCGAGATCACGGACGAGTACGACCGTGAACTGCCGCCGGTCGAGGACCTCGGCGACGAGCGCTTCCGGGTCACCGCCCGGCTCGACATCGGGGACCTCGGCGAGCTGTACGCCCTCGACGAACTCGACGACGAGGATGTGGAGACGGTCGGCGGCCTGCTGGCGAAGGCGCTCGGCCGGGTGCCGATCGCGGGGGCGTCCGCGCTCGTGGACCTGCCGGACGGGCGCAAGCTGCGGCTGACGGCGGAGTCGTCGGCCGGCCGCCGGAACAAGATCGTCACGGTGCTGTCGGAGCCGGTGCCGGCGAGCCCGGAGGGAGAGAACGCGGCATGAAGGCGCAGGAGCTGAGGGCGTTCTGCCTGGAGTTCAACGACGCGGCCGAGGAATTCCCGTTCGGGCCGGAGACATCGGTCTTCAAGGTCGCGGGAAAGCTGTTCGCGCTCAGCGCCCTGGATGAGAAGCCCCTGACGGTGAATCTGAAGTGTGAGCCGGAACTCGCGGTCCAGTTGCGGGCGGACCATCCGGCGGTCGTCCCCGGCTATCACATGAACAAACGCCACTGGAACACCGTGACGGTGGGCGAGCTCCCGGACCGGATGGTCCGGGAGCTGATCGAGGACTCCTACGACCTGGTGGTGGCGGGGCTCCCGAAGGCGGTGCGGCTGCGGCTCGACCGGCCCTGATCCCCGGGGCTCCGCCCTGGATTCCCGCCGGTCGGGCTGAGGCTTCGTCGCCAGGCCCTGCTCCTCGTCCGGGACCCTCGTATCCGGTGGAGCGGGCGGGCGAGGAGTCCTGCACGTTCCGGATGAAGACCGAGATCCCGGCGCTGGCCATGAAGTTCGAGTCCGACATGCTGGTGGCCCGGCAGGGCACGGGAGCGACCCGCCTCGCCTTCGTTCCGGCTGACGCCTCGGGTCACAAGGCCTTCGACGACCCGGCGAAGCGGGCGGACGAGAAGTTCACCAAGGGCGCGCAGAGCTGACCTTGACAGTGCGGCGAGCGGCGAGGGTCCCCGCTCCGGGGCCCTCGCCGTTTCGGTCCACGCTCGTCGATCTATGCTCGGGGCATGACGCAGAGCACCGACCTTGGCCCCGAGGACCGCAAGATCATCACGCTGGCGCGCAGCGCCCGGGCCCGTAACGGTGTGCCGGAGGGCGCGGCGGTACGGGACGAGACCGGGCGCACCTATGTCGCCGGGACCGTGGCGCTGGACTCGCTGAAGCTGAGCGCGCTGCAGACCGCCGTCGCCATGGCCGTGGCCAGCGGCGCGAAGTCCCTGGAGGCCGCGGCCGTGGTCTCGGAGGCCGCCGCGCCCTCCGACGCGGACCGCGCGGCGGTGCGCGACCTGGGCGGACCGG
Organism: Streptomyces sp. NPDC000880; assembly: GCF_053599675.1. NCBI lineage: Bacteria > Bacillati > Actinomycetota > Actinomycetes > Kitasatosporales > Streptomycetaceae > Streptomyces > Streptomyces sp. NPDC000880. The sequence continues at coordinate 15,987 of NZ_JBSFMS010000071.1, forward strand.
CGACCCCGGTACTGCTGGCCGGGCCCGACGGGGAGCTCAAGGTCTCGGTGGCGGCGGGCTGAGGACGGCGCCCAAGCGGCAAGAAGACCGGCCGCGCACCAGGCGGGTTCGCCACCCCGGGCGGTCCGGCTCACGGCCGGCGCGTGGGACGTTCCGCGAGTCGGCAGGGGCCTCCTTCTTCGCGCTGCCGTGGCTGGTCGGGGTGGTGCTCGCGGCGGCCCTTGCCGGGGCGGCAGTGCGGGCACGGCTGCGGCGCCGGCGGGCACGCGTACTCGGGGGCGTACGGCATCAGGGACAATGGGCGCCATGAGCGCTCGTACTGATGAGAACAACGGCCCCCACCGGGCCGGCTTCGCCTGCTTCGTCGGCCGCCCCAACGCGGGCAAGTCCACCCTCACGAACGCTCTCGTCGGCCAGAAGGTGGCGATCACCTCCAACCGGCCGCAGACGACCCGGCACACGGTGCGCGGTATCGTGCACCGCCCCGGGGCGCAGCTGATCCTGGTCGACACCCCCGGCCTGCACAAGCCGCGCACGCTGCTCGGCGAGCGCCTCAACGACGTCGTGCGGACGACGTGGGCCGAGGTCGACGTGATCGGCTTCTGCCTTCCCGCGAACGAGAAGCTCGGCCCCGGCGACCGCTTCATCGCCAAGGAGCTTGCCGGGATCAAGAAGACCCCGAAGGTCGCGATCGTCACCAAGACCGACCTGGTCGACTCCAAGACCCTCGCCGAGCAGCTGATCGCGATCGACCGGCTCGGCAAGGAGCTGGGCATGGAGTGGGCGGAGATCGTCCCGGTCTCGGCGGTCGGCGGCAAGCAGGTCCAGCTGGTGGCCGACCTGCTGGTCCCGCTGCTGCCGGAGGGCCCCATGCTCTACCCGGAGGGCGACCTCACCGACGAGCCCGAGCAGGTCATGGTCGCGGAGCTGATCCGCGAGGCCGCGCTGGAAGGCGTACGGGACGAGCTGCCGCACTCGATCGCGGTGGTGGTGGAGGAGATGCTGCCGCGCGAGGACCGCCCGGCGGACAAGCCGCTGCTGGACATCCACGCGAACCTCTACATCGAGCGCCCGAGCCAGAAGGGCATCATCATCGGCCCGAAGGGCAAGCGCCTGAAGGAGGTCGGCGTGAAGTCGCGCAAGCACATCGAGGCGCTGCTGGGCACGCCGGTCTTCCTGGACCTGCATGTGAAGGTCGCCAAGGACTGGCAGCGGGACCCCAAGCAGCTGCGCAAGCTGGGCTTCTGACCCAATAGCGGCGTCGCTGGAGCGGGCGGGGGTACTTCACCGGCCCGCGCACCGCGTACGAGATCCTTCCGGCGCTCGTGAGGGACTTCGCGGTCGCTCAGGGGGACGGCGTTCAGGCCGCTTCGGCGTCAGCGCCCGCGCCCCTCAGGCGCCTTCCTTGAGGACGCGCGAGATCAGCTGCCGCTGCTCCTCGGACAGCCGGGGATCGGAGCAGTACACCGTCCGCCCGTCGACCGTGATCTGGTAGCTGAACCCGTCCGGCACCCCGACCGGCGGCGTGCCCCGGCCGTCGGCCATCGCCTGCTCGGCCAGGGCGTGCCACTCGCTCGCATCGGTCCGCCCCGAGGTGTCCACCTCGGCGAACCGCTCGATGCCGGCGAATCCTCCCGTGCGCTTTACCTGGATACGCATGGGTCCTGTCTAGTACGAGAACGGCTCAGTTGGTAGGAACCCCGACCTGGGACCACGCTTTCAGCAGAGCCTCCTGCTCCGTGCCCTCGCCGTAGCGCGAGCGCGCGGCGGCCACCGTGAGGGCCGCGAAGTCGGTGAACTGCGCCGTCGTCGCGAGCTCGCCGCCAGTCAGCACGTCGTACCAGATCTGGCCCGCCCGCTCCCACGCACTGCCGCCCAGTGCGGTGGCGGCCAGGTAGAAGGCGTGGTTCGGGATCCCCGAGTTGATGTGGACGCCGCCGTTGTCGCGACCGGTCTTGACGTAGTCCTCCATCGTCGCAGGCTGCGGGTCCTTGCCGAGGACATCGTCGTCGTACGCCGTACCCGGCTCCTTCATCGAGCGCAGCGCGACGCCCGTGACGTTAGGGCCCAGCAGGCCCGCGCCGATCAGCCAGTCGGCCTGGTCGGCGCTCTGGCCGAGGGAGTACTGCTTGATCAGCGAGCCGAAGACGTCCGACACGGACTCGTTCAGCGCGCCGGACTGGCTGAAGTACTCCAGGTTCGCGGTGTACTGCGTGACACCGTGCGTGAGCTCGTGCCCGATCACGTCCACCGGCAGCGTGAAGTCCAGGAACAGATCGTCGTCGCCGTCGCCGAAGACCATCCGCTCGCCGTCCCAGAAGGCGTTTGTGTACTTCTCGCCGTAGTGGACGGTCGCGTTCAGCGGCAGGCCGGAGTCGTCGATGGAGCGGCGCCCGTACGCCGTGAGATACAGCTCGAAGGTCGCGCCGAGGCCCGCGTGGGCGCGGTTGACCGTGGCGTCCTTGGCGGGCTCGTCGTTCTCCGAGTGCACCCTCTTGCCCGGTACGGTCTCGCGGTGCTGGGCGTCGTAGATCGTGCGATTCGGCTTGTCCGGGGCGGCGCCGCTCACGCTCGGAGCGAGGCCGCGGACCGTGGTGATCCGGCGGCGGGTGCGCTGGAGGGCGTCGTGCTCGAGCGTACGGGCGGCGGGCTCGGCGATCGCGGGGTCCTCGGCGCGGGCCAGTTTGTCGAGGACATGTGGCGGCACGATGGTGCAGAAGACCGGGTTGACCCGGCGGGCGTTGGCGTCCATGCGGGCGACTGTGGCACTGGGTAATGAAGCTGTCACTAGTTGCCACGATGATTGACGAAATGGAGTGATGGATCACCCTTTACCCGTAACTGAAGTTGTGTCCCGCATACTGATACGGGACGTCCGCCTGTCGCGAGCCTCAGCTATGGTGATCTGCATCATGCGTTTCGGGCTGCTTCTCCTTAGCTGCCGCGGCGAGGGCCTGTAGTCGTAGGCCGACCCCCTCCCCGCGGGATCTGGTGCTGCTTCGACTCAGTCGGCCGTCCAACTTGATGGACCCCGAGGAGCCCTACGCAAATGTCTGACAACTCTGTCGGTCGCCCCACGCCTGTCACCAACGCGACCCACACCCAGAAGCCGTCTGGGATGCCGATCCACAAGTACGGCAGGTACGACGCCGTGGACATCCCCGACCGCACCTGGCCCGACAAGCGGATCACCAAGGCCCCCCGATGGCTGTCGACCGATCTGCGCGACGGCAACCAGGCCCTGATCGACCCGATGTCGCCGGCCCGCAAGCGCGAGATGTTCGACCTGCTCGTACGCATGGGCTACAAGGAGATCGAGGTCGGCTTCCCGTCCTCCGGCGAGACCGACTTCGCGTTCGTACGCTCCATCATCGAAGAGGGCGCGATCCCCGATGACGTGACGATCTCCGTCCTGACCCAGGCGCGCGAGGAGCTGATCGAGCGCACCGTCGAGTCACTGCGCGGCGCGCACCGGGCCACCGTCCACCTGTACAACGCCACCGCGCCCACCTTCCGCCGGGTCGTCTTCCGCGGCTCGAAGGAGCAGGTCAAGCAGATCGCCGTGGACGGCACGCGACTGGTGATGGAGTACGCGGACAAGATCCTGACGGACGAGACGATCTTCGGCTACCAGTACAGCCCGGAGATCTTCACCGACACCGAGCTGGACTTCGCGCTGGAGGTCTGCGAGGCGGTCTGTGACGTTTGGCAGCCGGAGGCCGGACGCGAGATCATCCTCAACCTGCCCGCCACGGTGGAGCGTTCGACTCCGTCCACGCACGCCGACCGCTTCGAGTGGATGTCGCGCAATCTGTCGCGCCGTGAGTACGTCTGCCTGTCCGTGCACCCGCACAACGACCGCGGCACCGCCGTCGCCGCCGCCGAGCTGGCGATCATGGCGGGCGCGGACCGGATCGAGGGCTGTCTGTTCGGGCAGGGCGAGCGCACCGGCAATGTCGACCTGGTGACGCTGGGCATGAACCTGTTCTCGCAGGGCGTCGACCCGCAGATCGACTTCTCGCAGATCGACGAGATCCGCCGTACGAGCGAGTACTGCAACCAGATGGAGATCCACCCGCGCCACCCCTACGCGGGCGATCTGGTCTACACCGCCTTCTCCGGCTCCCACCAGGACGCCATCAAGAAGGGCTTCGACGCGATGGAGGCCGACGCGGCCGCCCAGGGCAAGACGGTCGACGACATCGAGTGGACCGTGCCGTATCTGCCGATCGACCCGAAGGACGTCGGCCGCTCCTACGAGGCGGTCATCCGGGTCAACTCGCAGTCCGGCAAGGGCGGTGTCGCGTACGTCCTGAAGAATGACCACAAACTGGACCTGCCGCGCCGGATGCAGATCGAGTTCTCGAAGATCATCCAGGCGAAGACGGACACCGAGGGCGGCGAGGTCACGCCGAGGGCGATCTGGTCGGTCTTCCAGGACGAGTACCTGCCGAACCCGGACAACGCGTGGGGCCGTATCCAGCTGCGCTCCGGCCAGACCACCACCGACACCGACGGCATCGACACGCTGACCGTCGAGGCGGTTGTGGACGGCGTGGAGACCGTGCTGACCGGCTCCGGCAACGGCCCGATCTCGGCGTTCTTCGAGGCGCTGAGCGCGGTGGGCGTGGACGCCAGGCTGCTGGACTACCAGGAGCACACGATGAGCGAGGGTGCGTCGGCGCAGGCGGCGTCGTACATCGAGTGCGCGATCGACGGGAAGGTGTTGTGGGGCATGGGCATCGACGTGAACACGACGCGCGCGTCGCTGAAGGCGGTCGTCTCCGCGGTGAACAGGGCAGGGCGCTAGACGCGAAGCGCTGCGACGGCTGACCGGGTCCGCCCGGCGGCCGGTTCGTCCTCAATGGCCGGACGGGCTTGAAATTCGAGCCCGTCCGGCTACTCACGGCCCTCTAAGGGGGACGATCTCCGGGACGAATTCCACTCAGTGTTCCTTGGTTTCGTAGGTGTGATTGAAGGGGCTGCGGGGCAGCCGGGGGCGTGTGGCGCGGGGGCGACAGGGCAGGCCAGTGGGGTGCTGACGCACAGGACAACCTCGCCGGTTGCCGGGCTCTTCGCGAGGGCGAGGATCGGCCATGTCCAGACGTACTGCTGCCGGGGTGCTGACGCCACCTCATTGGTGTGGCTAACATCACGTCAACGCGGCAATGTTGCCGGAGCGTTACGGAGGTGCGATGTGCAGCCAGCCCGAGGACTATTTGGCCGAAAAGTGCTGGTCTGCGGCGTTTATACTTCCTGGAACACTGTGGGTGACGGTGAGTTCTTCTGTCCCGGTTGCGGAGGCGATCGGAACTACCGTCGGCGCACCGGCCGCCGCCGGTTCACCGTCCTTGGTATGCCCTTGCTGCCGCGCGGCTCGGCAGGCCCGGTCGTCGAATGCGCCGCCTGCCACAGCCATTTCGGCATGGACATCCTCGACCACCCCACCACCGCCCGGTTCTCCGGGATGCTCCGCGACGCCGTCCACACCGTCGTCCTCGCCGTCCTCGCCTCCGGCGGCACATCCTCCCGCCCGGTCCGCGAGACCGCCGTCGCCACGGTCCGCGCGGCCGGCCTCGACGACTGCACGGAGGACCAGCTCACGGGCCTGATCGAGGCGCTCGCCGCGGACACCGGCCGCTTCGTCGCCGACACGGGGCCCTATGGCGCCGCGCTCGCCATCGAGCTCCACGAGGCGCTGGAGCCGCTCGCGCCGCATCTGGCCCCCGCGGGCCGCGAGTCGATCTTGCTGCAGGGCGCGCGGATCGCCCTCGCGGACGGGCCGTACAGCCCGGCGGAGCGGGAGGTGCTGACGACGGTGGGCGCGGCGCTGCGGCTGTGCGCGGACGATACGGCGCGGCTGCTGGCGGCGGCGCGTACGCCGTTCTAGCCGGGCGCGGGCGAAGGGCGCGTCCGTTCTGCGCCGGGCGCCGGGCGCGGAACTCCCGCGGGAGTAGAACCATCCCCGGATCACCCCCTGCAGTAGCGCTCGACTAAGCCGTGGGCGCGACGAATCCGCCCGTCCCCGACGGGAGTCTGGACACGGCCCAGAGGATCACGCCCCCATCTGGTCTGCCAGGGCATGCTGCAGTCCGGCCGCAGCGAGCGGGGCGGGCAGGCCGAGGGCGGTGGGAGCATCGGGCAGTCCGGCCCCGGTGCGGGCCGGATCGGCGCCAGGGACGGGCCGGCAGGCGGCACGGAGCAGGGTGAGCAGGTAGCTGACGCGGGCGGCCGTGCGCGGCTGCGGCCTGCTGCGCAGGTCGTCGTGGTGGGCGAGCAGGACCGCGGCCAGGCCGGTGACGTGCGCGGCGGCCATCGCGGTTCCGTCGGCGACCGTGTAGGTCTCGCCCGGTGCGGTGGTGATTACCGCCGCACCGGGGGCGACCAGGTCCACGCCGCTGCCGGCGGGGGTAAAGGCGGGCGGGTACAGGCCCGGCCACACCGGTTGGGTGGCGGCCTGCGGGCTGCCGGCGGGGGAAGTGCCGGTGTGCGCCAGCGCTCCGACGGCCAGCACGGTGGGCAGGCTGGCGGGAAAGGTGATGGGGCCTGCGATGTCGCCGACGGGGGCGATGACCGCGATGCCGGCGGCGTGCGCGTCCAGCAGCTTCCACGCGGCCAGCTGCGACGGGGCCTGCCAGCCGAGGTTGATCTGGGCGATGTCGATGCCGTGGGTGATGCATTGGTCCAGGGCCTGCAGCAGGTCGCTGACCCGGCCGTGCGGGAACAGTTTCAGGGCGTGGAGTTCGGCCTCGGCGGCGATGCCGGTGATCCCGGTGCGGTTGTCCGCGGCCGCGATCACTCCGGCGCACCGGGTGCCGTGCCCGGTGGCATCGACCTGCCAGGTGTCCTCGCCGGGCGCGGTGAAGTCGTACCCGGCCCGCACGGTGTCCTTCAGGTCCGGATGGGCGATGTCGATGCCGGAATCGATGAGGGCGATCTTGATGCCGTGGCCGCGGTAGGTCGGCGGGATCCGGTGCAGCCGCATCGCCTGCAGGCCCCAGCCGGCCACTGGCCGGTCCGGGAACCCCTCGAACGTCTCCGCCAGGGCCAGCACCTCGATCACCGCTTCCCCCTCCTCGGGGGTTTCGGGCAGGTGCGGGCGGTCGATCCGCAGCGGCCAGTACTCGCCCACCGGGCGCACATACAGGGCCTGGACCGTGGCGGGGGTGTCCGCCGGCAGGATCAGGGTGGCCCTGCCGTGCGGGCCGGTCACGGCGTGTGCGGGTGCGGCGGCACCGATGGCCCACACGTGCGCGCCCGCCACCGCCTGCCCGTCCCGGCCCATGACTCGCACCGTCACCCGGGCGGGCTCTTCCAGGGTGACCGCCACAGCCGGATCCACCACCGGCAACCCCGCCACGAGGGGCGGGGTGGGAGTGTAGGCCAGGGGCTGGTCCGGCTCGACAACGACCTGCGGGTTCGCCGCCAGGGCGCGGGCGCGTTCGTCGGGCATCGCCACCACCGCCACCGGCGGACAGGCCGGGTGAGGCTCGGCGATCGCCCCCAAACCCCGGGACCGTGACGGGCGCACCTGCGCCAGCGGCTCCACCTCCGGGTCCTCCTCCAGCAGCGTGAACAACGCTCCCGCCTCGATCGGCGGGACCCCGCCCGCCAGCAGCGGCACCGGCCGCGGCGCTACCAGATACCGGCCCCAGCCTGCCCGCACCGGACGGCCCTCACCACGCCCCGGCGCCTCCTGCCGGCCCTCGGCCTGGTCCTGGCCGGTCACCGCCTCGGCTTCGCCCGCCGCCTGCTCCGGCTCCACCCCGCCAGGCTTGCCGCCCCGCGCGCCACCCTGCTTCGCGCCGCCCTTCGCGGTGCCGTTGCCACGCTGCTGCTCACTCATCGCTCATCCGCCTTCATCACACGCACGTTTTGACGTTCATCGATCAGCCCTCGCGACGCCCGCCACGGGGACGTCCGGCCCGGCCGGGCGAGGACGTTCTCGGCGAACGCCTCGTCCGGCCGGGCCACCGCTCACATGCCCATCGGCGACAGCTGGCCGTACTGCTGCGGCTGCCCGAACTGGCCCTGGCCCTGGCCCTGGCCCTGGCCCGGGAACTGGCCGCCCTGCTGCTGCCCGAACTGGCCCTGGGTGATCTGGGCGAGCGTGGTGTGCAGGACGGGCGCGATCTTCCGGGCGCACTCCACCAGCACGTTGCCCCACGCGTGCGGCGGGATCTGCCCCTGAGACTGGATCCCCATCACGATCTGCGGGTCGATCCGCAGCTGCTCCACCACCGCCGTCACCGCCGTCGCCGCACAGCGCAGCGCCAGCTCTGTCACCAACACCGGCAACTGGCCCTGACCCGGGCCCTGCTGGCCGAAGCCCTGCTGGCCCTGCTGGCCGTACGGCTGCTGCTGGCCCTGCTGGCCCTGCTGGCCGTACGGCTGCTGCTGGCCCTGCTGGCCGAAGCCCTGCTGGCCGTACGGCTGCTGCTGGCCCTGCTGGCCGAAGCCCTGCTGGCCGTACGGCTGCTGCTGGCCCTGCTGGCCGAAGCCCTGCTGGCACG
>NZ_JBSFMS010000071.1:24596-34388 GCF_053599675.1 Streptomyces sp. NPDC000880
CGTACGGCTGCTGCTGACCGAGGCCCTGCGAGCTGTAGGGCTGCTGCTGGCCGAGCTGCTGGCCGTAATTCTGCTGCTGGGGGGTGTAGACCGACATTGAACTCTCCTTGAGTTCCGGGGACCGACCGACGAAACGACGGAACCTGGAAAACCAGCCCGCCGCCATCCTCAGCCAACCACCTACGGCCAAAAGCCGCTTCCCGTGACATACCGCCATCAGAGATAGGTAAACCCTCCGAATCGACCTCTGCGGGGAGGCCACCGGGCCGGCCACCTGCACTCCCGGCACTGCCGCAGGCTCACCCGTTCGGCCGGACGGGGAGGTGTCGCAGCCGTGGGCGTCGTCGTTGGCCGTCAGGTGTTCCATGCGGTCCCCGTCCCGCGGCGGTCGCGAGCCAGGATCACGGATCCCCCCGATCTACGCGGCCCTGGCCGCCCCGCGGCCTGCCACCAGTCTCCCGCTGGTCTGCGCCGACCGGAACCGGACATGCCACCGGGGAGGTGACGTGTTCCCCGCTCTGAACTGCCGTCGGAGTGCCGTCGCGCCCGGCAGATCTTGACGGCGGTACCGTGCGGCCCGGCCCGACCCGCCCTGCATATCCGGGCGGGTCGGGCCGTATGCCGGTGCGCCGGTTACCGCCGCGGACCGGGACGCGGTGCTGGCCTTGATGGGCTTTGGAGGCCTGCTGACCTACATCTGCGGCATGGACACCGACCCGCACGTCGTGATCACCCTGCTGCGCCCGCCACTGCTGCCCCGCTGACTGCTCTCGTCCTGGCGCGCCATGTTCGGGATGCTCTCGGTGCTGGCGGAGCTCCAGCGAGAACTGATCGTGGCCAACGCGAACGACGGACTGGCCTCCGCGCGGGCCCGCGGCCGCGTCGGCGGGCGCAGGCCGAAGCTCATGGCCGACCAGTCCGCCCTCGCCCAGCAGCTGTACGACGCCCGGGGAAAGACCGTCCAGCAGATCGCGGATATCTTCAACGTGTCCCGCTCCACGGTGTACGGACATCTCGACAAGACCAAGACCGTGCCCCGCCAGCCGAAGAAAGCCACCACCGCGAAGCCCTGAAAGCTACCGGCGGGTCACTTGTTCCCTGGTGTCCGGGCTGGGGCCACGGGGCCTGGACGGAGCGCCAGCCACCCCGCCTGTCTCAGCCCTCCGCCGGCGACCACTCACCGTGATCAGATCGGAGAGCCGTCCGCGGAATACGCGACACCTGAACATGCGACCTCACCAGTCTCAACTCCCGGTCCCCCCATGCCCGCAGGGCGTAGGGGGAGGGGTCCGGGGCGGAGCCCCGAGTGCCTAGGCCTCGCTCGCCCGCAGCATCGCCTCACGGTCGACGATCTTCACGCGCTCGCGGCCTTCCGCCGCACCCCGCGCACGCTCCGCCGCGTCCAGCCGGTGCCAGCCCTCCCACGTGGTGTAGGAAACACCCTTGGCCTCAAGGAAGTTGACGACCGCCTCCTCGCCGGGCGCGGCAGGCGTGTGAAGCCGACCGTTGCCGTGGTCGTCCAGCAGATTGGCGACCGTCTCGTTCGCGTCGCCCTTGGTGTGGCCGATCAGGCCGACCGGGCCGCGCTTGATCCAGCCAGTGACGTACGTCGACTGCAGGTGCTCGCCGCCCTCGACGACCCGCCCGCCCTCGTGCGGCACGGTGCCGGTGAGGAAGTCGAAGGGCAGCTTGGGCAGTTCGTCGGAGAGATAGCCGACCGCACGGTAGACGGCCTGCACGTCCCAGGTGCGCATCTCGCCCGTGCCGGTGACATTGCCCGTGCCGTCCAGCTGGGTGCGCTCCGTACGCAGCCCGACCACGCGGCCGTCCTCGCCGACGACTTCGGTCGGGGACTCGAAGAAGTGCAGGAACAGCTTGTGGGGCCGGTCGCCGACATCCCGGATCGCCCAGTTCTCCAGCGTCTTCGCGACCATGTCCGCCTGCTTGTTGGCCCGGCGGGTGGCGATGCTGCCCTCGTCGTAGTCGATGTCCTCGGGGTCGACGATGACCTCGATGTTCGGCGAGTGGTCGAGCTCCCGCAGCTCCATCGGGCTGAACTTGGCCTGCGCGGGACCGCGCCGCCCGAACACATGCACCTCGAGGGCCTTGTTGGCGGCCAGGCCGTCGTACACGTTCGGCGGGATCTCGGTCGGCAGCAGCTCGTCCGCGGTCTTGGCCAGGATGCGGGCCACGTCCAGGGCGACGTTGCCGACGCCGAGCACGGCCACCTTCTCGGCCTCCAGCGGCCAGGTGCGCGGCACATCCGGGTGGCCGTCGTACCAGGACACGAAGTCCGCGGCCCCGTACGAACCGTCCAGCTCGATGCCGGGGACGTCCAGCGCTCGGTCCGCGTCCGCGCCCGTGGAGAAGATCACCGCGTCGTAGAACTCACGCAGATCGTCCAGGCCGATGTCGCTCGGGTAGTCGACATTTCCGAAGAGGCGTATCTGCGGCTTGTCGAGCACCTGGTGGAGGGCGGTGATGATGCCCTTGATCCGCGGGTGGTCGGGCGCGACGCCGTACCGGATCAGCCCGAACGGCGCGGGCATCCGCTCGAAGAGGTCGATGGACACGCCGGGCTCGACTGCGGCCTCGGACTTCAGCAGTGCGTCGGCGGCGTATATTCCGGCCGGTCCGGCACCGACGATCGCGATCCGCAGAGGGCGGGGCATGAATGGTTCCCTTCGAACGAGGTCCACGGGGCGTGACCCGGCGAGTGAGACGGCCCGGCGCGTGCGGAGGGAGCCGACTCTCTACGCCACCCTGGCAACGGCACTCCCACCGCGGTACCCGCCCTGCACCTATGAACCCATAAGCCTGATCTATGACCCGGCGCCCGGATGGGGCGGGGTAAGGACACCCTAACCTCCTGCCCTCGGCCGCCCGCAGGGCCCCGGCCTCCTATCGCGCCGCCGGGCATCACGCGGGAAGCTGGGAACCAGGAGGATCTGCCCGGGCGAAGGGGCCCCCGCGATGAACGCTGTCGAAAACACGGCACCCGGCGGCCGGCTCGCCGCCGCGCTCGAGAGCCCGATCGTCGGGATGTCCCCGTGGATCATCTTCTCGGTCGTTGTCGGCCCGGGCCGCTTCGAACTGGCGGTGGGCCTCGCCCTCACCGTGTCGGTGGTGCTCTTCGTCGCGGCGCGGATGCTCTACCGCGGCACCTCGCTCAAGATCCTGGAGGTGTCGGACATCGTCTTCTTCGCGATGCTCGCGGGCATCGGAGCCGGCTCGTCGGAGGGCACCCACAGATGGCTGGAGACGTACGCGGGTGAGATCTCCAACCTCGCGCTGGTGGTCATCGCCTTCGGCTCGATGGCCGTACGGGTGCCCTTCACGATGCAGTACGGACGGGAACGCGTCGGCCCGGAGTACTGGAAGTCGCCGGAGTTCCTCCACGCCAACCAAGTGATCACCGGCATCTGGGGCGCGGCCTTCCTCGTGGCGGCCGTCGCGGGCGGCTTCGGCGACCTTGTCCTGCAGAACCCGAACAACCTCTGGACCGTGTGGATCATCCAGATCGCGGCGATCGTCACCGCGCTGAGCTTCACCGAGTGGTACCCCCAGGTCGTCCGCAGCCGGCACCGCACCGGTGAGCCCCCGCCACCGGTGCGCAACCTGCTGATCCCGGTGGCTGGCTTGATCATCCCGGTGGGCGTCGTCTCCTTGATCTTCGACGCCGCGGCGTCCTGGTTCGGCGTCGGGCTGATCCTCATCGGGGTGATCCTGGCCCGCGCCATCAACAAGGACGCGGAGTTGGAGCGCTCTAGAGGCGGACACCATCGACGAAAGCGGTCCAACTGGCGGCTCCGATGACGAGGACGGGGCCGTCGGGGGTCTTGCTGTCGCGGACGGGGACGACGCCGGGGATGTTGTCGAGGACTTCGACGCAGCTGCCGCCGGTGCCGTCGCTGTAGGTACTCTTGCGCCACTGGGCCGCGCCCACGAAGTCGTACGGGACCTCGACGCACGACTCCCCGCCGTCGCCGCCGCTGCAGGTGCTCTTGCGCCACCGGGCAGTGCTCAGGTCGTACCGGTCTCGTGCAGGATCGCCCAATACACGGGCCGTGTAGCGTCCTTGAGGAGCGGTGCGCGGTCCATGCGCGCTCTGACCATGTCCTCGATGTACTCATCGGAGGCGAGCGGGTTGCTCGCCAGATAGACCGCGCGCGCGTACTCGGCCGTCTGGAGGAGGCCCGGGACTACCGCCGGCGCAAAGTCGCAGACTTTCGTTGCCAGCCGCTCCAGCTCCGCCACGTGCGCGAAGTAGTCCGCGTACCGCTCCTCCTTGATCAGCTTCCGACACATCCGCTCGAAAAAGCCTCCGGTTTGCAGCGTCTCATCGATCCGCTGCGCCACATCCAATTGCGGCTTCCGAATGGCCTGTTCGAATTAACCGATGTAACCACCTGACACGAAAACCCGCGCGCCCAGGGCCGCCTGGGTGAATCCCGCCTCCTCCCGGAGCCGCTTCAGTTCGGTCCCGAAGAACTCCCAAGCCGCCTGCCGCGAACCGTTGGCCATGGATCAAACCCCTTGTGCAGCTGCCCTGTTGTAGTGCCCATACCCCTGTTGAGAGTAGCTGCGCGCCGTCACCGTTGTAACGCGAAACGTGAAACCGGATCGGGAAGGGAAGTCATGGCGCGCAAGGAAAACCCGCGGCACTCGGTGGAATACATCGAAGAGGCGGAGGAAGCTGTGAACACATTGCGTACGGCCCTGGAACGGTCCGGCATTACCCTGCCGTCGCTGCGCCTGGAGCCCGCTTCGTACGCACGGGAGGTGCCCTGTCCCCTGGTCGAATTGGGGCTCTGCACCATCGACATCATCCGCATGCTCACGGCAGTACTGCCGAAGGAAGGAGGAGTCACACGGTGATGCCGCCCGTCGGGTCCTACGTCGTCGACATCCGCACCGGCCAGGTGGGCCGGCTCATGGGGGAGGCGGGCTCCCGGCTGCTGCTGAGACCCGTCGGCGGGGGCCGGGAGTGGGAGTGCGAGCCGGACGCGGTGCGGCCCGCGACCGCGGCGGAGCGGATCAGCGCGACGACGGCGTACGTGAACGCTCGCAGCCGGGGCGAGGTGACCTGACGTCGGCCGTCCGGTGCCCGCTTCTGCTCACCCGGCGGGGGACATGGGCGGCGAGGCATGGGTGTACCTGGTGAGGAGCAGCGCGATGTCGTCCACTCGGTTCGGGGACTGGCGGGCGTCCCGCAGGAGTGCGTCGGCCAGTTCTTCCAGGGAGCCCACACGAGCATGGGCCAGCGAGGTCCGCAGCCGGTCCATGCCCACACCGATGTCGGATTCGCCTGTCTCGATCAGTCCGTCCGTGTAGAGGGCCAGGACTGAGCCGGGCAGGAGACTCAGCTCCGATTCCGGGTAGTCGACGGTGCGTTCCACTCCGAGTAGCTGGCCGCCTGGCAGATCCAGGAACTCGGTGTGTCCGTCGGGCCGGCGCAGCAGGGGCGGGCAGTGGCCCGCGCGGACCATGTGCGCGACTCCCGGACCAGGGTCGAGGAGGACGTAGCAGCAGCTGGCGAGGAGCCTGGTGTCGAGGTCGAGGAGCAGCCGGTTGGTACTGGCGATCACATCGCTCGGTCGGTGGCCCGCTGAGGCGAAGGCCCGTACCGCGCTGCGAAGCTGGCCCATGGTGGCTGCGGCGGCGACGTTGTGGCCCTCGACGTCTCCGACGACCAGCACGATGCCGCGGTCGGTGGGGATCGCGTCGTACCAGTCGCCGCCGATGTCCATCCCGCGGGTACCGGGCAGGTACCGGCCGGTGACGCGGACGCCCGGCAGTGTGGGCAGCCGGTGCGGAAGCAGCGCGTTCTGCAGGCCCCGGGCGAGGGCGAATTCGGCGTCGTAGAGCCTGGCACGTTCCAGTGCCTGGGCGATCAGCCCGCTCAGCGCGGTGAGGAGGCTTCGTTCCTCGTTGGAGAACGGATGGACCTCGTCGAAGCCCAGGATGCAGGCGCCCACGGGGCGGCTGGAGGCGATCAGGGGCAGGAACGCGAAGGAGCTGGATTCGGCGTGGAGTTCGGGATAGGCCCGCAGGAACTCTTCCCTCGATTCGATGAACAGCGGGACCCCGGAGGTCAGTGCCCCGGTCACGGGCCCCCGGGCGTGATGCAGCGGCCCGCCCTCGAACCGCTCCAGGAAGCTCTCGCGGTAGCCACGCTGCGCCAGCAGACGCATGTGCCGCTCGTGCACCACGTATATCGCCAGTCGATGACCGCCGACGGCGGGCAGGAGCTGGTCGGCGACGCCATCGCACACTTCGCGCGCGGTGACCGCCTCGGTCAGGGCGCTGCTCATCTGAAGGACGCGATAGATGGCGCCCAGGCGCGTCGGCGCGGGCCGCGAGGACGGGGCGGCCCCTACTGTCTTTGCGGGCGGTGCTCCGGGCTCGGCCCCGGCCGGGACCGGTTGTCCGGCCGGCGCTGCCCAGCCGGTCATGCCCTGCGCATCCGGGCGGAGGGAGAACACGAGCCACTGGTCGGGGGATTGGGCCAGGAAGGAGACGGGCTGCTGGGAGACCCTGGCGGCCCGGAAGCGGTCTTCGTAGGCGGGATCGGCCAGCCACGGCAGGACGTCCCAGGGGCGTCGGCCCACCAGATCCTGCCGGCGTATGCGCATCAGCCGCACCAGACTGTGGTTGGCGTAGGTCACCCGCCCCTCTCTGTCGAGGGAGAAGAAGCCGTCCGTGAGCCGTTCGATCGCCGCGACGGCGGCCATACCGGCCCCGAGGTCAAGGACCCCGCCCACCAGGTGGGGCCGCGCCTGGTGGCCGGCGGCGGTCTCCGGTACCCGGCCCCACAGCTCGATGGTGCGGTGACCGCCGCCCTTCTCCGGCACGCGAAGGCACTGGGCGAGGATGCGGCCCTTCTCGACCCCAGTACGGGCGGCAGCCCGGAAACCGGGACGGTCCGCGGGGTGCAACTTGGCCGCCAGCGTGGCCGCTTGTCCGTCGTACTCGTCCGGGGCGAGGCCGAAGATCGCACACAACGTGGCATCCGCTTCGAGGGCTCCGGTGCCGAGGTTCCAGTCGAACAGGCCTACCCGTACCGCCGAGGCGGAAGGTACCGGGACCTCCACCGGAACGGTCTCCATGTCGCACCAGACGTCGGCGCCGCGCGCGTTCAGCTCGGCGAGCGACAGTCCGAGGCGGCCGGCCGCGGTGCGCAACTGCCGTCGCTGCGCCTTGGACAGCCCTTTCCCTCCGGACCTGGCGGCCCACACCACGGCCATGGACCCGAAGGTCTCGTGCCCCGCCGTGACCGGTACGGATGCGGAGCCGAAAGGGTAGGGCAGTGCCACTGCGAGCTGGGGAAATCGCCGCATGGTCTCATCGGCGTCGGCCAGATGGACCGTCCGCCTGGAGCGGAACGCCTCCGCGACGGGAATGGGACTGTTCACAGGAATCCGCCGCCAGCCGCCGAGCAGGGAAGGCGGCATACCGGCCGCTGCGGCGAGTACCAGCGTGTGACGGTTGCGGGAGCTCAGGAACACACTCGCCGCATGCGCCCCGGTCACCTCGACGGCTTTGAGGACGGCATCAGCCAGCGCGTTGTCACGCTCCGCCGTGCCTTCGGCGCTCATAGTGCCGAAGGGGTGCGTGCTCAACCTGATATCGCTGGACAACACGCTGGCCCCGATCGCTGCGATGATGGCGTGGCCTGCTCGTCAGTGGTGTTTGTCCAATTCTTATATGGAATGGCTCATCGCGAAACCCTGCTCCTCGATCCATCCGGAGGGGGCCGATGAGTTTGCCCGCCCCGCGCCGTCCTGCCTACATGGACAAACAATTCAGCGCAACGCTGCAGAAGAGCCCCGAGAAGGGCGGCTGGACCTATCTGGTCTGGCCCGAGTCGGTCGAGTACTTCGGCACTCGGGGCCTGGTCAAGGTCCGGGGGACGATCGACGGTCATCCGTTCCGGAGCTCCTTCATGGCCCTGGGGGACGGTACGCACAAGCTGCCCGTGAAGGCGGACGTGCGTAAGGCGATCGGCAAGGAGGCGGGGGACAGTGTGACGGTCCGCCTGGAGGAGAGGGTGAGCGACTGATCGCTGACCGGTCCCGGTCAACCGACAGCGGTCCGTACGGGACAATGGCCGCATGAGCCTGTTCCGTGATGACGGTGTCGTCCTGCGTACCCAGAAACTGGGCGAGGCCGACCGCATCATCACGCTGCTCACGCGCGGGCACGGCCGCGTCCGCGCGGTCGCCCGTGGCGTGCGGCGGACTAAGTCCAAGTTCGGGGCGCGGCTCGAGCCCTTCTCCCATGTCGACGTGCAGTTCTTCGCCCGCGGCAGCGAACTCGTCGGCCGCGGGCTCCCTCTGTGCACCCAGAGCGAGACCATCGCTCCGTACGGTGGCGGCATCGTCACCGACTACGCCCGCTACACCGCCGGCACCGCCATGCTGGAGACCGCCGAGCGGTTCACCGATCACGAGGGCGAGCCGGCCGTCCAGCAGTACCTCCTCCTCGTCGGCGCCCTGCGCACCCTCGCCCGTGGCGAGCACGCGCCGCATCTCATCCTCGACGCGTTCCTGCTGCGCTCCCTCGCAGTCAACGGCTACGCGCCCAGCTTCGAGGACTGCGCGAAGTGCGGCATGCACGGGCCCAACCGTTTCTTCTCCGTCGCCGGCGGCGGCGTCATATGCGGCGACTGCCGGGTGCCCGGCAGCGTCGTACCCTCTGCGGAGGCCATCGGTCTGCTCAGCGCGCTGCTGACCGGCGACTGGCCCACGGCGGACGCGTGCGAGGCGCGCCACGTCAGGGAGGGCAGTGGGCTGGTGTCCGCCTATCTGCACTGGCACTTGGAGCGCGGGCTGCGCTCGCTCAGATACGTAGAGAAATAGGAGATGTGAGCCGCATGGCACGACGCGGAATCCTGGGCCGGTCCCGCCGCGAGTACAAGGTCCCCGAGCCGCACCCCTCCGGCGCGCGCCCGCCGAAGATCCCCGGCGAGCTGGTGCCGAACCATGTGGCGTGCGTCATGGACGGCAACGGCCGCTGGGCCAAGGAGCGCGGCCTGCCCCGCACCGAAGGCCACAAGGTCGGCGAGGGCGTCGTCCTCGACGTCCTCAAGGGCTGCATCGAGATGGGCGTCAAGAACCTCTCCCTGTACGCCTTCTCCACCGAGAACTGGAAGCGCTCGCCCGACGAGGTGCGCTTCCTGATGAACTTCAACCGCGACGTCATCCGCCGCCGCCGCGACGAGATGGACGAGCTCGGCATCCGCATCCGCTGGGTGGGCCGGATGCCGAAGATGTGGAAGTCCGTCGTTCAGGAGCTTCAGGTCGCGCAGGAGCAGACCAAGAACAACGACGCGATGACGCTGTACTTCTGCGTCAACTACGGTGGCCGCGCCGAGATCGCCGACGCCGCGGCCGCCATCGCGGCGGACGTGAAGGCCGGCAAGCTCGACCCGTCGAAGGTCTCCGAGAAGACGATCCAGAAGTACCTGTACTACCCGGACATGCCGGACGTCGACCTGTTCCTGCGCCCGAGTGGTGAGCAGCGCACCTCCAACTACCTGATCTGGCAGAGCAGTTACGCCGAGATGGTCTTCCAGGACGTGCTGTGGCCGGACTTCGACCGGCGGGATCTGTGGCGGGCGTGCCTGGAGTACGCGCAGCGGGACCGGCGGTTCGGCGGGGCGATCCCGAACGAGGAGCTGGAAGCGATGCGGGGCCGCGAAGAGGGCACGTCTGCGTGAGCGGGGGCCTCACCGTTCTGTCCTCAAACGCCGGACGGGCTTGAAAAATCAAGCCCGTCCGGCGTTTGAGG
>NZ_JBSFMS010000072.1:0-34168 GCF_053599675.1 Streptomyces sp. NPDC000880
CCACGCAGTACCCCTCTACCGCGGCGATCACCGGCTTGCGGGGCCGGTGGTGGCGCAGCATCGCCTTCCAGTGGAGGTCGGGGTCGGCCTTCAGCAGCCGGAACGGCCCCGGTGCTACAGCGCGCCCTTGCGGGTCAGGTGGTTGAAGGCGAACCAACCCGGCAGCACCGGCAGCCACAGCGTCATCATGCGGTACAGCAGCACCGCCGGCGCCGCGACCTCCTTCGGCACCCCGGCCACGATCAGACCGAAGGTCAGCGCACCCTCGACCGCGCCCACACCGCCCGGCGTCGGCGCCGCCGAGCCCAGCGCGTTGCCCGCCAGGAAGACCACGGCGATGCTGGCGTAGCTCAGCGGCTGGTTGCCGTTGTCGAAGGCCCGGATCGACGCGTCCAGGCACATCACGAACACACCGGTCAGCAGCAGCATCCCGCCGATGCCGGTGAGCAGCTTCATCGGCCGCTGCAGTACGTCGAGCATGCGCGGCACCACCCCGGCGAACAGCGAGCGCAGCCGCGTCGAGACGAACTTCCGCAGGAACGGGATCGCAGTCACCACCAGCACCAGCACGGCGACCGTCAGCAGACCCGCGATCACCGTCCTGGATGGGGTGAACGACGCCGTCCGCTCCGTACCGGTCAGATAGCCGAAGGCGAGCAGCAGCAGGATGTGCGCGCCGAGCCCGAAGAGCTGGGACGCGCCGACACTGGCCACGGCGAGACCGGGACGTACTCCCGAACGCTGCAGGAAGCGGGTGTTCAGCGCGACGCCGCCGACCGCCGCCGGGGCGACGATCTTGACGAACGACCCGGCGACCTGCGCGACGACGGTCCGCAGGAACGACACCCGCTCGGGCACGAAGCCCAGCAGGCTCATTGCCGCCGCGAAGTAGCTGAGCACGGAGAATGCGACCGCGGCCGCCACCCAGCCCCAGTGGGCCCGGGCAAAGACCGTGGCGAAGTCGATGCCGGCGAGCTGCGAGAGCAGGAAGTACGCGGCGACCGCGCCGGCGATGAAGCTGACGAGCGTACGCGGCCTGATCCGCTCCAGGCGGACCGGCTCGACCGGCGCCTGCGGCCTGATCAGCAGCATCTGCCGGCGGATCTGGGAGAGCAGATCCTCCTCGCGCACCTCGTCCATGGCCTCGTCCATGGCCTTCTTGTCGGCCTGCCTCTCCGCCCGTTCGGTCTTGCGGACAGCCTTGCGGTCGTCGACCGCCGCCTCTTTCGTCTCTGCCGTACGGGCCCGCTTGGCGGCCGCGGACGCCTCCAGCACCGCCTCCCGCTCGCGGTTCGACCGCTCGCGGGCGAGTTTGCGCAGCGTCGCCCGGGTCGAGCGGCTCAGCGCGATCGGCTGGAGCAGCGGCAGACAGTCGGCGACCTCGTCGGGGCCGAGCACCTCGACGGCGGTGGCCACCGCACGCTCGGCGCCGACCCGCAGGCCGGTCGTGGTGAGCAGCTGCGCGATGTCCATCCGCAGCACTAGATCTCCCGCCGCGATCTCGCCGCCGCGCAGATCGGTCACGATCACCTTGCCGGAACGATCCACCAAAATCGCGTCGCCGGTCAGCCGCCGGTGCGCGATACGCCTCGACTGGAGCGCCTTCACCTGCTGCCAGGCCCCGCGCAGCACGTCGTCGGTGACCTCGTCGTCCGCCATGGAGTCGAGGGGACGGCCGCCCAGGTGCTCGTACACCAGCATCACGGCGTCCGGACCGAGCTCCGACGTCGCAATCAGCTTGGGCGCGTTGGCACCGGCGGCGATCGCCGCGTACGCGAGCAGCGCCTCCTGCTCCAGGGCCTGGCGCAGCGACGGGATCGAGCGGCGGGTGGTGATGGAGCGCAGCGTCAGCCGGCGCCATACCCGGTAGAAGAAGCCCTGTGCCTGCTGCTCACGGTCGACGACGGTGACATCGAGCGGTGCGCCCTCCTCCAGCGTGACCTGGTAGCGGCGGCCGCGGTCGCCCGGGTCGGCGGAGTCGGGGACTTCCTCGGCGCGCATGGCGGTGACCGGGCGGAAGCCGACATGGCGCAGACCGGCCAGCAGGGTCTGGCCGGTGGGCCGTACGTTCGGCGAGCCGACGGCGTACAGCGTGCCGTACGCGACGGTCCAGCCGAGCAGCACGGTGAGGATGATCGAGAACGGGGTGGTGTAGCCGGCGACCAGCATCGTGAAGGCGTCGAGCAACAGGACCACCCACAGGACCACCCGCCAGCGGGGTCTGCGGGACATTCCGACGGCCGTCATGTACGCGATGACGGGCGCGAGATAGCCGTGGACGGGGTCGGTCAGCCCGCCGCCGCTCTGCGCCTGGGTCAGCGCCTCCTGGAGGGGGCCGGGCGCGGCCCTGGAGACCCAGAGGTCGGTGGCGAGGGTGACGCCGTGCGCGAGCACGGCGGCGAGGACGCCGTCCGCGATCCGCAGCCCGTCCCGTTTGATCAGCCGCTCGATCGCGAAGGCGACCGGGACGAGCAGCACGGCGATGCTGGAGACCAGTCCGGCGATCTTGACGAAAAGGTCGGGTGCCTGTCCGGTGCCCTTGTTGATGTCCTGCTCGAGGCCGGATGTGGTGCCGTGGGCGAAGGCGGCGATGGCGAGTACGACGGCGATCGCGAAGATGCCGATGAGCAGGCGCAGCAGGTCGGCGGGGCGGTGGACGCGGGCGGCGAGCAGTGGCTCGTCCCCCGAGACCCGGTCGGCGTCGGTGTCGCCCGCGGGCTCTGCCGCTTTGCCGGCGGCTTTGGCGGCTCTGTCGGCGGCGTGCGCGGTGTCTGCGGTTCTCTCTGCGGCTTCGGCGGCTTTGTCTGCGGTTGTGTCCGCGGCTTCGTCTGCGGCGTCTGCTGTCTTGTCCGGGGCCTTGTCGGTGGCTTTGTCCCCCGCTTCCTTCCCTTTGGGGTCGCCGACGCCCTCCCGCGGAACGGGCGCGTCCGGATACGACTCGGACTCAGGGGTGCTCGCCGCCTGAGGAGGCTGCACGCCCTGCTCCTTCGCCGTCTCGGTCTCTTCGTGATCTCGTATCACCAGTCACCGCCCGCATGATGGTGGCACGGCCCGACGACAGAGGTGGGCATCAGGGTGGATTGCGGGGGCGTGAGGCGGGGAGGACACGCCCCTTTGCCCCTCGCGTCCCGCTGTCCGGGCCGTTGTCGGTGGCGTACGGCAGGATGGACCGGATGGAAGAACTGCCGGACTACGCGGAGCGGGTGCTCGAGGTCGCCGAGCTGATTCCGCCGGGCCAGGTGATGACGTACGGCGACGTCGCCGAGTGGCTCGGGGAGGGCGGACCGCGCCAGGTCGGCCGGGCGATGTCCCTGTACGGCGGCGGCGTGCCCTGGTGGCGTGTCGTGCGCGCGGACGGCGCGCTGCTGCCCGGCCATGAGCTGAGAGCCCTGGAGCGCTACCGCACGGAGGGGACGCCCCTGCGCGAGGCCGCGCGCAGCGCAGAGAGCCACGTGCCGCGCCTCGACATGAAGCGCGCGCGATGGGACGGCGGCGGTGGCGCCTGCGACAGTGCTCACATATGACAGCTTCCGCCATTCGGCGGTCGCACGGACGCTTTGACAACCGTACGGAGTACGCGCCGGACTCACTGCGTCGCGGCAGCGCGCTGGCGTAGCGTCGTCAGCGCGCGGCACGAACCGCTCCATCACCACCAGCACACCCACCAGGACCGGCGATCCACGTGAGCTCCTCCTCCACCACCGGGCGTACGACGTACCAGCAACAGGTACGGCATGGGGTTCCCCCACGCCCGCAGGGGCGTAGGGGGAGGACCCCGGGCGCGTACCGACTGGTGCGTACCCCGCCGGGCCCTGTGGATCCCCCTCTCCTGGACGCAGGACAGCGCGCGGTGGTTGACCACGATCCCGGTCCGCTGCTCGTTCTGGCAGGTCCGGGCACCGGCAAGACGACCACGCTGGTGGAGGTGGTCGCCGCGCGGGTGGCCAAGGGGGCGGATCCGGAGCGGATCCTGGTGCTCACCTTCAGCCGCAGGGCGGCGGTGGAACTGCGCGACCGGATGGCGCTGCGGCTCGGCGGCGCGCGGGGGCCGCAGGCGACGACCTTCCACTCTTTCTGTTACGCGCTGGTCCGCGCGCACCAGGACGCCGATCTGTTCTCCGAGCCGCTGCGGCTGCTGTCGGGTCCCGAGCAGGACGTCGCCGTACGGGAGCTGCTGGCGGGCCAGCTCGACCTGGAGACGGAGGGGCTGGCGCGCAACCAATGGCCGGACGAGCTACGTGCGTGCCTGACGACGCGTGGCTTCGCCGACGAGGTACGGGCGGTACTGGCCCGGAGCCGTGAGCTGGGCCTGGGCCCCGACTCCCTGGCCCGTTTCGCGGCCCGTACCGGCCGTCCCGACTGGGGGGCGGCCGCGTCCTTCCTCGCGGAGTATCTGGACGTCCTGGACATGCAGGGGGTGCTCGACTACGCGGAACTGGTGCACCGGGCGGTGCTGCTGGCCCAGCGGGTCGCCTCGCCTCACGACTTCCCCTACGACGCGGTGTTCGTGGACGAGTACCAGGACACCGACCCGGCTCAGGTACAGCTGCTCCAGGCGCTGGCCGGGCAGGGCCGCACGCTGGTCGCGTTCGGCGATCCGGACCAGTCGATCTACGCCTTCCGCGGCGCGGACGTGAACGGCATCCTCGACTTCCCCGATGCCTTCCGGCAGGCGAACGGCAGCCCGGCGGACGTGGCGGTCCTGACGACGTCCCGGCGCAGTGGCGAGCACCTGCTGGCGGCGACCCGGCTGCTGACCCGCCGGATGCCGCTGCCCCGCCTTCCGTCGGAGAAGGTCCGGGCGCACCGGGAGCTGGGCGCGGTCCGGGAGGGTGGCCGGGTCGAGACGTACACCTACCCGACGGCCTCCACGGAGCTGGACAACATCGCGGACATCCTGCGCCGGGCTCACCTGGAGGACGGCGTCCCCTGGCACGACATGGCAGTCCTGGTCCGCGCGGGCAGCCGCACGATCCCCTCGGTCCGCCGCGCCCTCGCGTCGGCGGGCGTCCCCCTGGAAATCGACGGCGACGACGTCCCCCTGCGCCACGAACCGGCCGTGTCCCCGCTGCTGACGGCACTGCGAGCGGTGGCTACGGCGGCGACGCAGCCGCTGAGGACGCAATCCGCCGACACTGCGGGGCAGGGGGCCGACACTGCGGGGCAGGAGAGGGGCAACCCCACCACACCCTGGCTCACGACCGAGACCGCCCTCACCCTCCTCACCTCCCCCCTCGGCGGCATGGACGCCGCCGACCTCCGCCGCCTCGGCCGTGCCCTGCGCGACGAGGAGCGCGCCGGCGGCAATCGCGTACCCCCGCCCTCCGACCAGCTCCTCGCCCGCGCCCTCGCCGAGCCCGAGCGCCTCGTCGCGCACGACCCCGCGTACGCCCGCGGCGCGCAGCGGCTCGGCGCGCTCCTGCGCACGGCGCGTGAGCTCCTCGAAGGCGGCGGCACCGCCGAAGAGGCGCTGTGGGAGCTGTGGGCCGGCACCCCCTGGCCGCAGCGCCTCGAACGTGCCGCCCTCCGCGGCGGCGCGGCCGGCCGCAACGCCGACCGCGACCTCGACGCCGTCTGCGCCCTCTTCGAGACCGCCGCCCGTGCCGAAGAACGCACCGGCGGCCGGGGCGCCCTCAACTTCCTCGAGGAGATCGAGGCCCAGGACATCGCCGCCGACACCC
Organism: Streptomyces sp. NPDC000880; assembly: GCF_053599675.1. Lineage (NCBI taxonomy): Bacteria > Bacillati > Actinomycetota > Actinomycetes > Kitasatosporales > Streptomycetaceae > Streptomyces > Streptomyces sp. NPDC000880. The sequence goes on from NZ_JBSFMS010000072.1 coordinate 5,682, forward strand.
TCGCCGGGAGGAGCACCCGCCCCGACGCCGTACGCCTGATGACCGCCCACCGCTCCAAGGGCCTCGAATGGAGCCTCGTCGTCGTCGCCGGCGTACAGGAAGGCCTCTGGCCCGATCTGCGTCGCCGGGGCTCCCTCCTGGAGGCGGACAGGATCGGGCGCGACGGGCTCGCCGAGCCCCTCACCCCCGGCGCCCTCCTCGCCGAGGAACGCCGGCTCTTCTACGTCGCGGCCACCCGCGCCCGCGACCGCCTCGTCGTCACCGCCGTCAAGGCACCCGCCGACGACGGCGACCAGCCTTCCCGCTTCCTCACCGAACTCGGCGTCGAACCCAAGGACGTCACCGGGCGCCCCCGCCGCCCCCTCGCCGTCGCCGCGCTCGTCGCCGAGCTGCGCGCCACCACCGTGGACCCGCAGGCGACACCCGCGCTGCGCGACGCCGCCGCCCGCCGCCTCGCGCGCCTCGCCGCGCTCGCCGACGACGAGGGCCAGCCGCTCGTGCCCGCAGCGCACCCGTATCGCTGGTGGGGCCTGTACGAGCCGACCCACAGCCGGCTCCCTCTGCGGGACCGGAACCAGCCCGTCACCCTCTCCGGCAGCGCACTGGACCAGCTGGCCAACACCTGTGCACTCCAGTGGTTCCTGGGCCGCGAGGTGAAGGCGGACGCCCCCGCAACGGCCGCCCAGGGGTTCGGCAACGTCGTTCACGTACTCGCGGACGAGGTCGCCTCCGGACAGACCCCCGCTGACCTGGCCGTTCTCATGGAGCGCCTCGACTCCGTCTGGAGCGCGCTCGTTTTCGACGCGCCATGGAAGTCGCAGCAGGAGAAGGAGCACGCGCGCGTGGCGCTCGAACGCTTCCTGCGCTGGCACGTCATGGACCGCGGCGGCCGAGCCCCCGCCGCGACCGAGCACGACTTCGACGTGACCCTGGAGGCCGGCGAGTACGAGGTACGCATCCGCGGCTCCATGGACCGCGTCGAGCGGGACGCCGAAGGACGCGCGTACGTCGTCGACTTCAAGACCGGCAAGCAGACGCCGACCCGGGACGAAGTCGCCCGACACCCTCAACTCGCCGTCTACCAGCTTGCCGTGCGCGAAGGCGCCGTGGACGAGGCCTTCGACGGCCGCCGCCCCGAGCCCGGCGGCGCCGAACTCGTACAGCTGCGCCAGGCCGCCGCCAGGAAGGAGGGCGGGGAGAGCCTCCCGCGCGTCCAGTCCCAGGAGCCGCTCGCCGGCGAATGGGTCGGCGACCTGCTCGCCACCGCTGCCGGCCGCGTCCTCGACGAACGCTTCACCCCCAGCACCGGCAGCCACTGCGAACACTGCGCCTTCCGCGCCTCGTGCAGCGCCCGGCCCGAGGGGCGCCACGTCGTCGAGTGACGACATCGCCCGGCCGTGTGATGCGCGTCAACACTTGCGCTGCATCCATCTGCGTGCGGTGTGAGTCCGATGGGGCGGCACAAGCGAAAGCTAGAGGGAGTGACGAACGGTGAACAACCGCACGTTCCTGGTCACGGCGGTGCTGTGCGTGAAGCTGCCGTCGGCCTGACCGCGGGGACCACGGACGGCCGGCGCTGTCGGTGGTCCCCGTTAGCCTCTCTGAGGTGACCGCACGCATCACCGACCCCGAGCAGCTCAAAGAGCTCCTCGGCATCCCCTTCACCCCGGAGCAGACGGCCTGCATCACCGCGCCGCCCGCCCCGCAGGTGATCGTGGCCGGAGCCGGGTCGGGGAAGACGACGGTGATGGCCGCGCGGGTGGTGTGGCTCGTGGGGACCGGCCAGGTCGCCCCCGAGCAGGTCCTCGGCCTCACCTTCACCAACAAGGCGGCGGGGGAGCTCGCCGAGCGCGTCCGCAAGGCGCTCGTGCGAGCGGGGGTGACGGACCCCGACGTCATCGACCCGGACAACCCTCCTGGCGAGTCGCGCATCTCCACCTACCACTCCTTCGCCGGGCAGCTGCTCACCGACCACGGGCTGCGGATAGGCCTGGAGCCCACCGCGCGCCTGCTCGCGGACGCCACCCGCTACCAGCTCGCCGCGCGTGTGCTGCGCGAGGCGCCGGGCCCGTATCCCTCGCTCACCAGGTCCTTTCCGTCCCTGGTCAGCGATCTGCTGGCGCTCGACGCGGAGCTCGCGGAGCATCTCGTACGTCCCGAGCAGCTCGGCGCGTACGACTCCGAACTGCTGCGCACCCTGGAGAGCACCCGGCTGAGCAACGCCGAACTGCGCAAGGTGCCCGAGGCGGCCGCGGCCCGCCGTGAGCTGCTCGACCTGACCGTCCGTTACCGCGAGGCCAAACGCGCCCGCGACCTCCTCGACTTCGGCGACCAGATCGCGCTCTCCGCCGAACTCGCGCTCACCAGGCCCGAGGTCGGGGCCATCCTGCGGGACGAATTCCGGGTTGTGCTGCTCGACGAGTACCAGGACACGTCGGTGGCCCAACGGCTGCTTCTGTCAGGCCTGTTCGGGCAGGGCACCGGCCATGCCGTGACCGCGGTCGGCGACCCCTGCCAGGCCATCTATGGCTGGCGCGGGGCATCGGTCGCCAACCTCGACGACTTCCCGGCGCACTTCGCGTACCCCGACGGCCGCCCCGCGACCCGCTTCTCCCTCAGCGAGAACCGTCGCAGCGGCGGTCGGCTGCTGCACATGGCCAACGGCCTGGCGGCCCCGCTGCGCGCGATGCACGAGGGCGTCGAGGCGCTGCGGCCCGCTCCCGGTGCCGAGCGCGACGGGTCCGTCCGCATCGCTCTCCTCCCCACTCACGCGCAGGAGATCGAGTGGCTCGCCGACTCGATCGCCCACCTGGTGCGTACGGGCAAGGAGCCGGGCGAGATCGCGGTCCTGTGCCGCACGGCGGGCGACTTCCCCGAGATCCAGGGCGCGCTGGTCGCCAGGGAGGTTCCGGTCGAGGTCGTCGGCCTGTCCGGGCTGCTCCACCTGCCCGAGGTCGCCGACCTGGTCGCGATGTGCGAGGTCCTCCAGGACCCGGGGGCCAACGCCTCTCTCGTACGTCTGCTCACCGGACCGCGCTGGCGCATCGGCCCACGCGACCTGGCCCTGCTGGGCCGCCGGGCCCGGCTGCTGGTCCACCGTGCCTCGTCCGACGGGACGGATCCGGACGAGCGGCTGGCCGCGGCCGTCGAAGGCACCGACCCGGCCGAGGTCATCTCGCTCGCCGACGCGCTGGACACGTTCCTGGAGTCAACGGACGGGGAAGACGACGACCTCCCCTTCTCCGCGGAGGCCCGAGTCCGTTTCGCCCGCCTCGCCGCCGAACTGCGCGACCTGCGCCGCTCCCTGGCCGACCCGCTGATGGACGTCCTGCACCGCGTCCTGTCCACCACCGGCCTCGAGGTCGAACTCTCCGCATCCCCAAACGCCCTGGCCGCCCGCCGCCGTGAGACCCTCGCCAACTTCCTTGACACAGCGGCCGGTTTTGCGGCACTGGACGGGGAAGCGACGCTGCTGGCCTTCCTTGCCTTCCTCCGTACGGCGGCGCAGTACGAGAAGGGCCTGGACAACGCCCTTCCGGGCGGCGAGAACACCGTCAAGGTCCTGACGGCCCACAAGTCCAAGGGCCTGGAGTGGGACGTGGTCGTGGTCCCCGGCCTGGTCGCCAAGCACTTCCCGAACGAGCAGGCGCGCGAGGCCTGGACCTCCCAGTCCAAGGTCCTGCCGCACGCTCTGAGGGGCGACGCAGCCACCCTTCCCTCAGTCGAGTCCTGGGACGCCACGGGCCTCAAGTCCTTCAAGGACGCGATGAAGGACCACCAGCACACGGAGGAACTGCGCCTCGGCTACGTCACCTTCACCCGCCCCCGCTCCCTGCTCCTGGGCTCGGCCCACTGGTGGGGCCCGACCCAGAAGCGCCGCCGCGGCCCCTCGGTGTTCCTGCAGGCGCTGTACGACCACTGCGCGGAGGGTTTCGGCGAGATCGAGATCTGGTCGGACGAACCGGAGGAGGACGCAGAGAACCCGGCCCTGCACGAAGCGACGGCGGACCGGGCCTGGCCACTGCCGCTGGACGCGACCTCGCTGAGGCGCCGCCGCGCCGCGGCGGACACGGTGCTGGCGTATCTGGACGAGCCGGAGGATCTCCTGTCCGAGCCGGTGGAGCTCTCGTCGGTGCCGGTGGAGCTCCCGTCCGAGCCGGAAGAGTTCCCGTCCGAGCCGGAAGAGCCGGACTGGGACGCCCCCTGGGACGAGCCTGAACTCCCGGACGACGCGGCGGCCGACCTGCCGCACCCGCGCCGCGAAGCCGACCCTCTTGAGGCGGCGGCCCCCACCCCCGAAGACGCCCGCACCATCGCCTCCTGGGACCGCGACCTCGACGCCCTCGCCGGCGAGCTCCGCCGTAGCCGCGCGACCGTCCGCGACGTCCCCCTGCCCCCCTCCCTCTCCGCCTCCCAGCTCATGCGCCTCGCCGCCGACCCCGACGGTTTCGCCCAGGAGCTGGCCCGCCCCATGCCGCGCCCCCCGCACCCCGCGGCCCGCAGAGGCACCCGGTTCCACGCCTGGGTGGAGTCGCGGTTCGAGGAGCTCCCGCTCCCGATGCTCGGCCCGGACGAGCTTCCCGGCGGTGACGCCGACGACCCCGAGATCGCGGACGAGCACGATCTGGCCGCGCTCAAGGAGGCGTTCGAGCGCACCCCGTACGCCCGCCGCACGCCCTACCGCGTGGAGTCCCCGTTCCAGCTCACCCTCGCGGGCCGCGTGATCCGCGGCCGTATCGACGCCGTCTACCGCGACGAGACCGTAGCGGGGACGACAAAGGGGACGGCAGACGAGACGACAGGGGCGTACGAAATCGTCGACTGGAAGACCAGCCGCACAAACACCGCCGACCCCCTCCAGCTCGCCATCTACCGTCTCGCCTGGGCCGAGCAGCACGACCTCCCCCCCGAAGCAGTCAGCGCCGCGTTCGTGTACGTACGCACCGGAGAGATCGTCCGCCCGGACCCTCTCCCCGCCCGTGCCGAGCTGGAGCGCATCCTGCTGGGCGAGACGGCCGACGAGACAGTCACCCGCGCCGGTTAGGCTCAGGTGCATGAGCGACACCCCGGACAGCGCCGTCCGTACGTACATCGAGCAGCACCGCGCGGCCTTCCTCGACGACCTCGCCGACTGGCTGCGCATCCCGTCCGTGTCGGCCCAGCCCGACCACGCCGCGGACGTCCGGCGCAGCGCCGAGTGGCTCGCGGCCAAGCTCAGGGAGACCGGCTTCCCGGTCACCGAGATCTGGCCCACCCCCGGCGCCCCCGCGGTCTTTGCCGAGTGGCCTTCCGGCGACCCGGATGCGCCCACCGTCCTGGTCTACGGCCACCACGATGTCCAGCCCGCCGCCCGTGAGGACGGCTGGCACACGGACCCCTTCGAGCCGGAGATCGTCGACGGCCGGATGTACGGGCGCGGCGCGGCGGACGACAAAGGGCAGGTCTTCTTCCACACCCTGGGCGTACGGGCCCACCTCGCCGCCACCGGACGCACCGCCCCCGCGGTCAATCTCAAACTGCTGATCGAGGGCGAGGAGGAATCGGGATCGCCGAACTTCCGTGCCCTGGTCGAGGCCAACGCCGCCCGCCTCGCCGCCGACACCGTGATCGTGTCCGACACCGGCATGTGGTCCGAGACGACCCCCACCGTCTGCACCGGCACGCGCGGCCTCGCCGACTGCGGGATCGAGCTGCACGGCCCCGACCAGGACATCCACTCCGGTTCGTTCGGCGGCGCGGTACCCAACCCCGCCACCGTCGCCGCCCGTCTCGTCGCGGCGCTGCACGACGCCGACGAGCACGTCACCATCCCCGGCTTCTACGACGGCATCGAGCCGCTCACGGACGCCGAGCGCGAGCTGTTCGCCGAGCTCCCTTTCGACGAGGCGTCCTGGCTGAGCACCGCGAAGTCGCACGCCACGCTCGGCGAGGCCGGTTACTCCACGCTGGAGCGCATCTGGGCCCGTCCGACGGCCGAGCTCAACGGCATCGGCGGTGGCTACCAGGGCCCCGGCGGCAAGACGATCATCCCGTCATACGCTCAGCTGAAGCTCACGTTCCGTCTTGTCGCGGGCCAGGACCCGGAGAAGATCGAGCAGGCGGTCGACGACTGGGTCGCGGGCCAGGTGCCGGCCGGTATCCGCCACAAAATCACCTTCGGTGCCTCGACCCGCCCCTGTCTGACGCCCTTGGACCACCCGGCGCTGCAGTCGGTCGTACGGGCGATGAGCCGCGCCTTCGACGGGCGGAAGATCCGCTTCACCCGCGAGGGAGGGTCGGGCCCCGCAGCGGATCTTCAGGACGTGCTGGCCGCCCCCGTGCTCTTCCTGGGCATCTCCGTACCGTCCGACGGCTGGCACGCACCCAACGAGAAGGTCGAACTGGACCTGCTCATCAAGGGTGTGGAGACAACCGCCCACCTGTGGGGCGACCTCGCCGCCGCCCTCCGCTGAACTGCCACCCAAACCACCCGGGGGAGTTGGAAGTACCTGTGAGCACCACCAGCAACAGCACCACACACTGCCCGATCGATCTTTCCGCGCCGATCGGTCTCACCGCGCCGAGCGGCATCGACCGCGAGGCGCACCACCGCCTCGACGAGGCCTGGCTGGCGGCGGCGTGGAGCCACCCGACGACCCGGGTCTTTGTGGTCTCGGGCGGCCAGGCGCTGATCGACGACACCCCCGACGGCCGCACCGAACTGGTCATGACCCCGGCCTTCGAGGCCCCCATCACCGAGACCCACCGCTACTTCCTCGGCACCGACGAAGACGGCGTGCGCTATTTCGCGCTGCAGAAGGACGCCCTGCCCGGCCGCATGGACCAGCCGGCCCGCCCCGCAGGCCTGCGCGAGGCCGGACTGCTGCTCTCCCCGCGCGACGCGGGACTGCTGGTGCACGCCGTCGCACTGGAGAACTGGCAGCGGCTGCACCGCTTCTGCTCACGCTGCGGCGAGCGCACGGTCATCGCGGCCGCGGGCCACATCCGCCGCTGCCAGGCATGCGGGGCGGAGCACTACCCCCGTACCGACCCCGCCGTGATCATGCTTGTCACCGACGAGGAGGACCGCGCGCTGCTGGGCCGCCAGGTGCACTGGCCGGAGGGGCGTTTCTCCACGTTGGCGGGCTTCGTCGAGCCGGGCGAGTCGATCGAGCAGTCGGTGCGCCGCGAGGTCTTCGAGGAGGCGGGCGTCACGGTCGGCGAGGTCCAGTACATCGCCAGCCAGCCCTGGCCCTTCCCGTCCAGCCTGATGCTCGGCTTCATGGCGCAGGCGACATCCTCCGAGATCGACGTCGACGGCGAAGAGATCCACGAGGCACGCTGGTTCTCCCGGGAGGACTTGCGGGCCGCATTCGAGTCCGGGGAGGTGCTGCCTCCCTATGGGATCTCGATTGCGGCCCGCCTGATCGAGCTCTGGTACGGCAAGCCGTTGCCGAAGCCCGGAGATGTGGTCTGAGCGCTCCGCCGCTCAGACGCCGATCTTCTGCTTGACCTGGGCCGGCGAGGGGTTGGCCAGCGTCGAACCGCCATCAGGGACTTCCGCTTTCCAGAACGGGAAAGGTCATCTCCGCCCAGCAGAAAGCCCCCACCAGCCGTAGCCGGACAGGGGCCCTGCGCGTACCTGTGAGGCTCAGACAGCGAGCGCCTGCTTCACCTGGGCGAGGCTCGGGTTCGTCATGACGATGTTCTCGCCGCCGTTGGGGGGAACCACCAGCACGGTCGGGACGGTCTGGTTGCCCCCGTTGGCCTTCTCGACGAAGGCCGCGGAATCCGGGTCCTGCTCGATGTTGATCTCGGTGTACGTGATGCCCTCGCGCTCCATCTGGCTCTTCAGCCGACGGCAGTAGCCGCACCACGTGGTGCTGTACATCGTCACAGTCCCCTGCATGGTTTCCCGCGCTCCTCTGTCTCGTTCATCTCGGTCGTGCGACTTCGCCCGATACGTGCACGATGCGTGTTCGCACGCCGTAGAACGTACGTGAACTGGCCACCATTCCCGCATTAGTACGACCGCCCCGGCCCCCTGTGGACAACGGCCGCATCCATCTCTGCCGACCTGGCAGCATGGCGGTGTGACAGCAGCAACGCACTCCTCTCTTTTCCCGCAGGTCCCCGAGTCGGCGGACGCGGTGCTCGACGGGCTCGACCCCGAGCAGCGCGAAGTGGCGACGGCCCTGCACGGTCCGGTGTGCGTGCTGGCAGGCGCCGGCACGGGCAAGACGCGCGCGATCACCCACCGCATCGCGTACGGAGTGCGGGCGGGCATACTCCAGCCCGCCAGTGTGCTGGCCGTCACCTTCACCAACCGCGCCGCGGGCGAGATGCGCGGCCGGCTGCGCCAGCTCGGCGCGGGCGGCGTCCAGGCGCGTACGTTCCACTCAGCCGCGCTGCGCCAGCTCCAGTTCTTCTGGCCGAAGGCGGTCGGCGGCGACTTGCCCCGCCTCCTGGAGCGCAAGATCCAGCTGGTCGCCGAGGCCTCGGCCCGCTGCCGCATCCGGCTCGACCGCAATGAGCTGCGGGACGTCACGAGCGAGATCGAGTGGGCCAAGGTCACCCAGACCGTGCCCGCCGACTACCCGGCCGCGGTCGCGAAATCGCACCGCGACGCCCCGCGCGACCCGGCCGAGATCAGCCAGATCTACGGGATGTACGAGCAGCTCAAGCGCGACCGCTCGGTGATCGACTTCGAGGATGTCCTGCTCCTCACGGTCGGTATCCTCCAGGACCGGCACGACATCGCCGACCAGATCCGCCGCCAGTACCAGCACTTCGTGGTGGACGAGTACCAGGACGTCAGCCCACTCCAGCAGCGGATGCTCGACCTGTGGCTCGGCGACCGCGAGAGCCTCTGCGTCGTCGGCGACGCCAGCCAGACGATCTACTCCTTCACCGGCGCCACCCCCGACCACCTGCTGAACTTCCGAACCCGCCACCCCGGCGCGACCGTCGTCAAGCTGGTCCGTGACTACCGCTCCACCCCCCAGGTGGTCCATCTCGCCAACGGCCTGCTGAGCCATGCCCACGGCCGCGCCGCCGAGCACCGCCTCGAACTGATCTCGCAGCGTGCAGCCGGCCCCGACCCCGCCTACACCGAGTACCCGGACGAACCGGCCGAGGCCGAGGGCACTGCCCGCCGTATCCGCGACCTGATCGCCGCGGGTGTCCCGGCCGGCGAGATCGCCGTGCTCTACCGGATCAACGCCCAGTCGGAGGTCTACGAGCAGGCGCTCGCCGATGCCGGAGTCCCGTACCAACTGCGCGGCGCCGAGCGCTTCTTCGAACGCCAGGAAGTACGGGAGGCGGGCATCGCCCTGCGCGGCGCGGCCCGCGCAGGTGGCAACGACGCCCTGCTCGACGATGCCGACGACCTCCCCTCGCAGGTCCGGGCTGTGCTCTCCACCAAGGGCTGGACCACCGAGCCGCCCGCCGGATCGGGAGCGGTGCGCGACCGCTGGGAGTCCCTGGCCGCGCTGGTCCGCCTCGCCCAGGACTATGTACGGGGCAAGCCGGACGCGAGCCTCGGCGATCTGGTGGCCGAGCTGGACGAGCGCGCCGCGGCCCAGCACGCCCCCACCGTCCAGGGCGTCACCCTCGCCTCGCTCCACTCGGCGAAGGGCCTGGAGTGGGACGCCGTGTTCCTGGTCGGCCTCACCGAGGGCATGATGCCGATCACCTACGCCAAGACCGACGAGCAGGTCGAGGAGGAGCGCAGGCTGCTCTATGTAGGCGTCACCCGCGCCCGGCTCCATCTCTGCCTCTCCTGGGCGCTGTCCCGCTCACCCGGCGGCCGCGCCTCCCGGCGGCCCTCCCGCTTCCTGAACGGGATGCGGCCGGGCTCCGTGGCACCGGGCGCACGCGGCGTGGGCGGCGCCGGCGGCATCGAGCGCGGCAGCGGCGGCCGCCGCAAGCGGCGAGGCCCTGCGCTGTGCCGGGTCTGCGGCAAGACGCTTACCGACGCGGGCGAGATGAAACTGATGCGCTGCGAGGACTGCCCCTCCGACATGGACGAGGCGCTGTACGAGCGCCTGCGCGAGTGGCGCTCGGACCAGGCGAAGGAGCTGGGTCAGCCCCCGTACTGCGTCTTCACCGACAAGACTCTGATGGCGATCGCCGAGGCCGTGCCGGGCAGCGAGGGGGAGCTGGCTCAGATCTCCGGCGTCGGTGGCCGCAAGCTCGAGCGTTTCGGAGCCGCGGTGCTATCCCTCTGTGCAGGTCAGGAGGTTGGGGGAGCAGACGAGGAGGACTGATACAAACTCGTCGAGAAAATAGTTTGCGCCCGCCCCAGCAATCCCCATAGGTTCTTAACCACGGGAACAGCGACTTCTCTGAAGTCCTGTCCTCGTGCTGTACTTATCCGAATACGCGTGATCGGCCCCGGCCGGTCCCCGAGACGCCGAGAGGAGGCGATTCCAGTGATCAGCATCGAGACCAGCTTCATCAGCACCGCCAAAATGACCGATCGCTCGGTCGTCTCCGCCTGCTCGCTCGGCTTCTCCGCCGCGTTCAACGGCACCGGTGTGTCCGGCATCTCTGCCGTGCTTCCGGTCTCCGGTCTGGGCGGACTCCCCGTTCTGGAGCGCAATGAGCGACCGACCAAGGCACTGGAAGCAGCAGTAGCAGCGGCAAAGGCTCGGGCCTATGCCTTTGCGGCAGCCAGTGCCGGCACCAAGAAGCAGCAGACGCAGCACCACACGATGTGGGCCTTCCGTGGGCTCGAACCCTGGAGTGATCCAGCCTGATCCAGATCAGGCCGGCGCCTTCAGGGCCGCGGAACCCCACCAGGGATCCGCGGCCCTTCTGTTTTCCCCGAACGGGGTGGACGGAGCGAAGGGGCCTCGGGACAAGAAGCACTTGGTACCAAGCCGACACCCGGCCAACAGGCCGGACCGACCAGACGAGGAACGACACCGCCGTGCAACTCGAAGCGCACGCCCCGTCCGTACCGCCTTCCGAGACGATCCCCCCGCCCGCCCTCACGGAGGACTCCACCTTGACTCCGCTCACTGCGCTCACCGCGCTCGACGACGCCATCGAGAACCTCGGCGTACCCGTCCCCTGCCGTTCCTATGACCCGGAGGTCTTCTTCGCCGAGTCGCCGGCCGATGTCGAGTACGCCAAGTCCCTCTGCCGTACCTGCCCGCTGATGGAGGCCTGCCTTGCGGGCGCCATGGAGCGGCGTGAGCCGTGGGGCGTCTGGGGCGGAGAGCTCTTCGTCCAGGGCGTGGTCGTCGCCCGTAAGCGGCCGCGTGGTCGCCCGCGCAAGAACCCGGTTGCGGCATGACCGTCATCTCTTTGGGGACGACCAAACCCCCGCTGCGCACCGGAACCATCGACCGCCCCATCACGCACGATCCCCAGAAGCTGGCCCCAATGACCTCTTCCGCGAGCGAGCCGTCCGGCTCCGCCACTCCAGACGTCACCACCATCGGCGCGAACGCCTCGCGTCAGAACAGGACCCGTGAGATGCAACTCATCCCAGAAGCCATGGCTCGTGCGCATATGCACGAGCGCCTGCGGGAAGCCGACGCGGAACGCCAGGCCGTGCGCCTGCTCGCTGCCCGGCGGATGCAGCGCCGTGCGGAGCGCGTGTCGATGCGTGCCCGCAGGGCACTGGCCATGGCAGTCATGCACTGACCGCAGTCAAGGCACTGACAGCACACACTGACCCGGGTGCCGGTCCGGACGGACCGGCACCCGCGGTGCGTTGTCCCTGCGACTGGTTCCCGACGGGGCTATCGTCACGACGTGGACCAGCAGCAAACTCCTCACCCTGCGCAGCCGGGTGCCGAGAGCATCGTGTGTTCCCACTGCGGCGCCGTCTCCGAGGGACCACCGCCCACCTGGACCTGCTCCGTGGAGAACGGGACCCGTCACTACTTTTGCGACTACTGCGCACGGGCCAACATCAGGGCGATTGAGGGCAGGCTTGACTCGGCCTGGTGGTGACCGCCTCCCGCTGACCGCCTTCCGCTGACCCGCCGGCTGATGTGGCGCTCGGCCCGCGGCGGCGAACCCTCAGGCCTGCGCCTCGACCACTGTGATGTACTCCTCGTCCTCCGGCAGGAAACCGGGCAGCCACGACTCCAGTTCGTCCCGCAGCCGCACCGTCGCGTTCAGCTGGCACAGCACGCCGATCGTGCTCAGCGTCACCCGGTGGATCAGCAGGTACGCGGGCGGCAGATTGAGCTGCTTTCCCAGCTGATGGGCGGGGGAGCGGATATCCGCGATCCGGGCCGCCTGGGTGCGCATCCAGCTTCGGGTGAAGGTGAACTCCTCCACCTCCGCCGGCTCGATGATCGGCACCAGATACTCGAGCACCGCGTCCGGGTCGAGCTCTATGGTCTCCTTGACGAAGCCTTCCTGGGACAGTAGTTCGTAGACCCCCTCGGCCTCGCCCTCCAGCGTCATCCGCAGACACTCGCCGATGGTCGGAGGCAGTCCGCCGGGCAGTCGGTCCACCGTGCCGAAGTCCAGCACCCCGAGCCTCCAGCCCTCGCCGTCCTCCTCTGGGAGCAGCCGGAAGTTTCCCGGGTGCGGATCCGCGTGCAGCAGCCCCGTGCGGGCCGGGCCCGAGAAGAGGAAGCGGGCCAGCAACTGGCCCGCCCGGTCCCGCTGCTCGTTCGTGCCGCCGGTGATCACCTCAGCCAGCGGGATTCCGTCGATCCACTCGGTCACCAGCACCTGGTCGCACTGGTGCACCACATCCGGCACCAGCACATCCGGATCGTCCGCGAACTCCGCCGCATGCTCCCGCTGTGCCTGTCCCTCCAGCTCATAGTCCAGCTCCTCCGACACCCGGTCACGGAGCTCGGCGATCAGCGGCTTGATGTCCATGCCCGGGATCAGCGGACCCAGCAGTCGGGCGAAGCGGCTGAGCTGCGTCAGATCGGACAGCAACGCCTCCCCCGCCCCTGGGTACTGCACCTTCACCGCGACCTCGCGCCCGTCGTGCCACACCGCCCGGTGCACCTGGCCGATGGAGGCGGCGGCCGACGGCTTGTCCTCGAAATTGAGGAACAGCTCCCGCCACTCCTCACCCAGCCGCTCCTCAAGGACCGCGTGGACCGTACGCGTCGGCATCGGGGGTGCCGCGTCCTGGAGCTTGGTGAGGGCCGCGCGGTAGGGGCCCGCGATCTCCTCGGGGAGCGCCGACTCGAAGACGGACATGGCCTGCCCGAACTTCATCGCACCGCCCTTGAGCTCGCCGAGCACCTTGAACAGTTGCTCCGCCGTGCGCTGTTGCAGTTCCCTGGCCACGATCTCCGCGGACTTCCCGCCGATCCGCTTGCCCAGCCCCCAAGTGGCACGCCCGGCGAAGCCCAGTGGCAGTGCGGCCAACTTGGCGGTCCGGGTGACCGCCTTCCGGGGAAGATCAGACATGCGCCCCTCCAAATCCCAGACAGCCGTGCCGCGTGTGCCTGACGGCATTACTTCATTGACGGCGGTTACCCGGCCATTGTCTCGTGCAGCGGCCCGAACCCTGAGGTGTGCTCCCTCTCACTCTTCCCACCCGCGCTGCAGACACAGTCGAGGTGCGGCGGGATGCTCTCCGACCGCCACTCCAGCAGCGGCAGTGACGCCTCCCACCGCGCTCCCGTACTCGCGGGCAGCTCCCCGTCGAGGAACGACAGCGCATGCGCCGCGGTCAACCCCGCCACAGCCGTGGCCAGGGCGGCATCGCAGGCCGGCACCGCGCCGCGACGGCGGCCGGAGCGCCACTGCGCGAGCAGCCTGGGCCTGCCCGGGTCGCGGTCCGCCCGGCCCAGCTCCAGACAGCCGGCGCAGGCCGTGCCCCCGGGCAGCACCAGCGGGCCCACCACTGCGGTCGCTTCCACAACTCCCGCGTACAGATGGGGTGTCCCGGTGGCGATCCAGCCCTCGGCCGCCGCCGGGTCGGGCGCGTAGGCCGCCAGCCAGTCCCGCGGCGCCACCACGACCAGGGAGAGGCCGGGCTCGCCCGCGCCCGAACCCGCCGCCGACTCGGCCGCGCGCGGCGGGCGGTCGGGCGCGCACCGCCGCACCAACTGCCGGGCCGCCGCGTCGCGCCGCTCACCGACCGCCTCCGGTGGCAGCCCGCCGGGCGCCACGTCCCACGGCTCCGTACACCCGCCGTCCAGCACGTCGACCCGGCCAACCCCGGAGGCGGACAGCACCGCGGCGACCGTCGCGCCCACCCGGCCCGCGCCCCGGACCTGGACGCGCATCGCCCGCCGGGCCGCCAGACGCGCTGTCCCACCGCCCGGTTCCGGATGGACAACGGAGAGCGATGCCAGATCGGGGCGCAGCCGGTCGAGAGCGCCGGCCCTGTTCCGTAGCGCATCGGCCGCAGGACCGACTGCCGTCGGATCGTCGAGCAGACCGGCCGACGTCAGCCGCTTCACCAGAGCGTCCACCTGTCCGTCCGGCAGCCCTATCGCCCGTGCCTCCTCGCGCAGCAGCGGCAGCCCCCGGGTCCCGTCCAGCAGTTCGAGCAGGGCGCCTGTGGCCGTGTCCACCGGGCCGACCATCACCGCATGCGCGGGAGTCACCCCGAACTGCACGGTCTGCCGCTCCCGCCATGCCCGCCGCAGGGCAGGCTTCACCATCGGATGCATATCCACTTCCCCCGTCCACTTCCCCCGTTGGAGTGTTGTCGGATCTCCTCCGCGATCTGTTGTCAGAATGCACGGTCGCGATGTTGGGTGTGAAAAGTTATCCACAGGCACCGGGTATTAGTCGTTCAAATGGTGCACGCCATGGAGTGGATCAAGCTCGAACCGTCCCGGAGGCGGGACTTCCCCCACTGACAGCGGGTAACGTCGGGGCGTGTCCGTCGACCCGTCCCCTCGCTTCGCTGGGGAGACCCCACCCCATCGCCTTGCAGGCGAGGGCCCACCGCACAGCGCCGGAAGTCAACAGCGCAGCGCGACAAACCGACCGGCCCGCGGATCGGGGACGAGTGCGGTCGAGGTCCGCAGGAGCGCCCGGCGCAGCAGAACGGTCTCGGCCTACCGGGAGGGCGACCGGACCATCGTGCTCATCCCCGCCCGGATGTCGGAGGCGGAGGAGCAGCGCTGGGTCAGCGTGATGCTCGACAAACTCGCCGCCCAGGAGAGTAAGCGCACCCTCGGCGACACCGAACTGGCCGAGCGGGCCGAGCGCTTGTCCGCCCTGTACTTCGACGGACGCGCAAGACCGACATCCGTGAGATGGGTGACGAATCAGAACACCCGTTGGGGCTCGTGCACGCCGGCCGAGGGCAGCATCCGCCTCTCGCACCGCCTGCAGGGGATGCCCGAATACGTCGTCGACTATGTACTCGTCCATGAGCTTGCCCATCTCCTCGTGCCGGGGCACGGGCCGCGGTTCTGGCGGCTCCTCGAGGCGTATCCCCGCACCGAGCGGGCGCGGGGCTATCTCGAGGGCGTCGTCGCCGCCGACCGGCTGCCGCATTTGCCCGCAGCGCTCGGAGAGTAACCGTCGACGGTCCTGTACCGAATGTGTACCGGCTTGGCTCAATGTCGCACTCAGCCGTTAGCCTGACGCGACGGATTCACATTTCGGGATGGGGGACGGTCGTTACGCATGGCCAGGGAATTTCAACGCGGCCACAAGGCCAAGATCAGTGATCTCACGCCGGGAACGGATCTGTACGTAGGTGTGCAGATCGCCGCTCCTGGGCTGACCTTCGACATCAGCTGTTTCGGACTCGACGCCAACGAGCAGCTCTCGGACGACCGGTACTTCATCTTCTTCAACCAGCCCAAGTCGCCCGAGGAGTCCATTCAGCTGCTCGGCGCGCAGGCCGGTGACACCGAGTCCTTCCGCGTCACTCTCGACCGCATTCCGGCGAACATCCACAGGCTCTCTTTCACCGCGACGATCGACGGCGCGGGGCAGATGTCGAACGTCGGCCCCGGCTACATCCGCATCGTCGCGGGCGGCGAAGAGGTCGTGCGGTACGCCTTCAACGGCTCGGAGTTCACCACCGAGCGCGCCGTGATGCTCGGCGACTTCTACCTGAAGGACGTGTGGCGCTTCACCGCCGTCGGCCAGGGCTTCGACGGCGGACTCGACGCGCTGCTCAAGAACTTCGGCGGCGAGGTCGCCGAGGAGCAGCCGGCCGCGCAGCAGCCGCAGGGCGCAGCGCCGTCGTTCGCACCGCCCGCGCAGGCCACCGCGCCCCCCGCGTTCGGCGCACCGCATGCCCCTCAAGCGCCCCAGGTGCCGCAGCCCGGGCCCTCCTTCGGAGCACCGGCCGCCCAGGCCCCGGCATCGGCCCCCGCCCCTCAGCAGCCGAACCCCCAGATGCACTCCGCGCCCACCATCGCGGCTCCCACGACCCCGTACGGACAGCCGCCCCAGCCTCCTCAGTACGGCCAGGTGCCGGGCCAAGTCCCCGGCCAGATGCCGGGTCAGGTCCCGGGCCAGCTCCCGCCGGGTGCGCCTTCGCCGTACGGACAGCAGGCACCGTCCCCGTACGGACAGCAGCCTCCGGGTGTCCCGCAGGGCGTTCCCCAGGGAGCCCCGCCGACCGGCGCCGGTCTCCAGGCCGCGCTGCAGCCCTACCGCGAGACCCCCACCGGCCAGCGCTGGACCCCGCAGAACCAGCAGCTCATGCGGGTAGACCTGACCATGGGCGGCGCGCCCGTCCTCGCCCGCCAGGGCAGCATGGTGATGTACCAGGGCAAGGTCGACTTCAGCTACAAGGGCGCCGGTTTCGCCGGGCGCATCGTCGGCAATGCGACCGGCCAGGAGATGCAGCTGATGCGCTGCACCGGCCGTGGCCAGGTCTTCCTCGCCGAGAACGGCGCGCATCTGCACTCCATCGAGCTGCAGGGGGACGGCATCTGCGTCTCCGCGGAGAACGTCCTCGCGTTCGACGAGTCCTTGCAGCACGAGGTCCGCAGGATCGAGGGCCACGGCATTCCTGGCGGAGCCCTGTTCACCATGCAGTTCCAGGGCACCGGCACGGTCGTCGTAAAGACCCACGGCATCCCCGTGGTTCTCCCGGTCACGCCGACGACCTTCGCCGACTGCAACGCCGTCATCGCCTGGTCGGCAGCGTCCCAGGTGATCCTCTCCAGCCAGGTCCGGCTGCGCCGCAACGCGTACCCGGGACACAGCGGAGAGACCGTCAACCTCCAGTTCCGGGGCGCCCCCGGTAACTTCATCGTCGTCCAGCCGTACGAGGTCTGAGGGAGCCCGAAGAATGAACCAGCAACTCGCGGGCTTCGCCCCGACTCCGATCACGGCCCGGATGGAGAACCACGGCCGCACCATGCTCAAGGTCGCCATGGCCACCGGCCAGGACCTGTACGCACGCACCGGCTCGATGGTCGCCTACGAGGGCTTTGTCCAGTACGAGCCGAACCCGCCCGCCGTCCGCCAGATCGCCTCCCAGTGGGTGACCGGCGAGGGCGCGCCCATCATGAAGTGCTCCGGTGACGGGCTGCTCTACCTCGCCGACTATGGCGCGGACGTCGTCGTCATCAACCTCAACAACGACTCGCTCTCGGTCAATGGCACCAATGTGCTGGCCTTCGACGCGCACCTCCAATGGGGCGTCGAGAAGGTCAAGGGCCTGGCCAAATTCGCCGGCCAGGGTCTGTGGAATGTGGAGATCGCGGGCACCGGCTGGGTGGCCCTCACCTCGCGCGGCACCCCGATCGTCGTCGACTGCGGCCGTGGCGAGGACGAGACATATGTCGACCCGGACGCCCTTGTCGCCTGGTCCCCGAACCTCAAGGTGAAGGGCAAGCGCAGCTTCAAGGCATCCTCGCTGGTCGGGCGGGGCAGCGGTGAGGCCTACCAGATGGCCTTCTCGGGCCAGGGCATCGTCGTCGTACAGCCGAGCGAGGACAGTACCGACCGCCTGCGGATCCGGCACTGAGGGGGAGCGAGAACACACCATGCAGAGTCCGCTTTTCAGCTACACGGAACAGCAGTCCCAGGACCGGTACGTCGTGCAGAACCCGCAACTGCTGCGGGTCGCGCTGACCGGCCACGACGACATCCTCGCCCGCAAGGGCGCCATGGTCGCGTACCAGGGGCTTGTCGACTTCGACGGCGAGTACCAGACGAACAACCAGCGGCGGGCCCGCGCCAACACCGGTGAGGGCCTGGACCTGATGCGCTGCTCCGGGCAGGGCACCGTCTACTTCGCCAACCTCGCGCAGTACATCCATGTCGTGGACGTCGACCAAGAGGGCATGACGGTCGACAGCGCCTACGTCCTGGCTCTCGACTCCACGCTGCACACCGAGGTCATCGCGGTGGACAGCCAGTACGGAATCTCCGGCTCCGGGAAGTACCAGCTCAATATTTCCGGCCGGGGCAAGGTCGCGCTGATGACCTCGGGTCAGCCGCTGATGATGCAGGTCACGCCGGACAAGTACGTCAATGTCGACGCCGACGCGATCGTCGCGTGGTCCTCCGCACTGCGGGTCCAGATGCAGGCGCAGACGCACTCGTCCGGCGTACGGCGAAGGCGCGGCAACACCGGCGAGGGCTGGGAGTTGAGCTTCCTCGGCCAGGGCTTCGCCCTCGTGCAGCCCAGCGAGGTCATGCCGCCACAGGCCGCGGAGATCGGGCAGGGCATGCGTGCGCAGTATGGCATGGGCCAGCAAGGCGCCCACGCCCAGAACCAGAACAACGCCTGGAACTGACGAGCAGGGACGCACGGGTAAGGGGCGGTCTCCCGGGAGACCGCCCCTTACCCACGCTCAGTCACAGTGCTGCGAGCGTACGCTCCAGCAGTCGTACGACCGACTCGTCGGCCACGTCCCCCACCTCGTCGTACGCGAACCAGCGCAGATCCAGCGACTCCTCGCTGATCTCCTCGACAGCCCCTGCCGGCGCCATCGCCGCGTACTGCACATCGAGATGCCAGTGGCAGGGTGCCGGAATCGCATGCCGGTCCAGCCGCACGGGACCGCCGGGCAGCAGCGTCAGCCCGCGGATCCCGGACTCCTCCGAGGCCTCGCGCATCGCGGCGTCCGCGAGCGTCGCGTCGCCAGGCTCGCAGTGCCCGCCCATCTGCAGCCACATGCCGAGCTTTTTGTGCAGCGTCAGCAGTACCCGCCCGCGCTCCGGATCGACGACCAGCGCGCTCGCCGTGATATGCCCGGCCTCGCAGGCCTTCCACATCCCGTCCGGGTGTGCTGCCAGATGGTCCAGATAGCGCTGTCGCAGCTCTTCTTGATACCCGTAGCTCTTAAGTACGAGAACGGCGTCGTCGTGCAGGCTCACTGGTCCTTGTCGTCCTCGCCGAGGTCCTTGTCCTTGTCGAGCTTCGGCTTCCCGCCGCCCGCCGCCTCGCCGAGCATCTTGTCCAGCTCCGAGAAGTCGAGCTGCTCACGGTGGACGAAGCCGTCCGGGTCGTCCAGGTCGGTGGCCGTCGGCAGCATGTCCGGGTGCTCCCACAGGCCGTCGCGCCCGTCCACACCCCGCGCGTCGGTGAGCGAGGCCCACAGCCGGGAGGCGTCGCGGAGCCGGCGCGGTCGCAGCTGAAGGCCGATCAGGGTCGCGAAGGTCTGCTCGGCGGGACCGCCGGAAGCGCGCCGCCTGCGCAGCGTCTCGCGCAGGGCGTCCGCCGAGGTCAGGCGCCTCGACGCGGCCTCGTGCACTACTGCGTCCACCCAACCCTCGACCAGCGCGAGCGCGGTCTCCAGACGAGCCAGCGACGCCTTCTGCTCCGCGGTGTCCTCCGGCTGGAACATGCCTTGCTGGAGGGCCTCCTGCAGCTGCTCGGGCTGAGTGGGGTCGAACTGGCCGACCACGTCCTCCAACTTGGTCGTGTCGACCTTGATCCCGCGGGCGTACGCCTCGACCGCACCGAACAGATGCGACCGCAGCCACGGCACATGGGCGAAGAGCCGCTGGTGGGCGGCCTCGCGCAGGGCGAGATACAGCCGCACCTCCTCCTTCGGCACGCCGAGGTCCTTGCCGAACGTCCCGATGTTCAGAGGCAGCAGTGCCGCCTTACCGGCCGGGCCGAGCGGCAGGCCGATATCGGTCGAGCCCACCACCTCACCGGCCAGCACACCCACGGCCTGCCCGATCTGCTGGCCGAACATCGCGCCGCCCATGGAGCGCATCATGCCGATCAGCGGGCCTGCCATGGCCTGCATCTCCTCCGGCAGCACATCGCCCATGGCCAGACCGACACGCTCGGCGACCGGATCGACAAGCTGCTGCCACGCGGGCAGCGTCGCCTCGACCCACTCCGCGCGGCTCCACGCCACGGCGGTGCTCGCCCCGGAGGGCAGGGACGTCACGCTGTCCAGCCACAGATCGGCGAGGCGCACGGCCTCCTCGACCGCGGTCCGCTCGGCCGGGCCCACGCTCGCGTCCTTGGTGCCGTCCTGAGCGCCCTGGGAGACCGTCTGGCGCGCGATCTGCTTGGCCATGTCCCAGTTCACGGGACCGCCCTCGTAGCTCAGCATCTGGCCGAGCTGCTGGAACGCCGCGCCCAGGTCATTGGGGTTCAGGGAGCCGAACATCGCGGCGAACGGATTGTCCGCGCCTTCCCCGAAACCGAAAGGATTTGCCGGGGACGGCCCGCCGGAGCCCTGGCCACCTCCGGCGGGATCCTTCTTCTTGCCCTCGTCGCCGTTCTCCGGCTCCTCCGGCGGAAGGCCGAATCCGAATGGGGTGTCACTCACGGGGTTCCTCGGCTCGTAGGGCCGCCGGCTTCCTGCCGACGGCGAATGCCCGACAACACCACCCAGCGTAGACATCCGGGCCGCATATGGGCTCGGGTGCTCCGCCGACTCTTGGCCTGCGGCAGGATGGACGCCACCTGGTGCGCACGCGTCATTCGCGTTCGTACTGAAGACAACCGCTGGAGACGCCTGGTGAGTTCCCCAGATCCGCAGGTTCGCGCAGCGCGAAACCCCTCAACCCAGACCCCAGGTCGCGGGTCGGCCGGCCGTGGTCCCGTCGTCGCGGTCACTGGCGCCGCCTCGGGCGTCGGTGACCTGCTCACCCGGCGTCTCGCCGCGTCCGACGAGATTAAGCAGGTCATCGCGATCGACGAGCGCCGGGGCGAGGTTTTCGAGGCGCAGTGGCACATTCTCGACGTGCGCGATCCGGCCATCGCTGAGAAGCTGCGCGGCGCGGACGTGGTGGTGCACCTGGCGCTCGACCTCGACCTGGAGACCGACTCCGCCGCCCGCACGGCGTACAACGTGCGCGGTACACAGACCGTGCTGACCGCCGCGGCCGCGGCCGGTGTCCATCGGGTCGTCCTGTGCACATCGGCGATGGTCTACGGCGCGCTGCCCGACAACGACATCCCCCTGTCGGAGGACGCAGAACTGCGTGCCACCGCCGAGGCCACGGGGGTCGGCGACCTGCTGGAGATCGAACGTCTGAGCCGCCGCGCGCCGCGCGCCCACCCCGGGCTCAACGTCACAGTCGTAAGGCCCGCCGTCCTGGTGGGCGGTACTGACACCGCGCTGACCCGCTACTTCGAGTCGCCGCGTCTCCTCGTGGTTGCCGGATCCCGTCCCACCTGGCAGTTCTGTCATGTCGAGGACCTGGTGAGCGCACTGGAGTACGCCGCGCTGGAGAAGGTGGACGGCGAACTGGCGGTCGGCTGCGACGGCTGGCTCGAGCAGGAGGAGGTCGAGGAGCTCAGCGGCATCCGCCGGATGGAGCTGCCCTCGGCGGTCGCCCTGGGTGCGGCGGCCCGGCTGCACCGGATCGGCCTCACCCCGTCCCCGGCCGGGGACCTGGCGTACACCATGCACCCCTGGGTGGTCAGTGTGAGCCGCCTCCATGACGCGGGCTGGCGTCCTCAGTGGACGAACGAGGAGGTCCTCGCCGCGCTGCTGGAGGAGGTGGAGGGGCGCCACACGGTCGCCGGCCGCCGCCTCGGCCGCAAGGACGCGACCGCTGCGGGCGCCGCGGGAGCGACGGTCGCGCTGCTCGGTACGGCCGCGCTGGTACGGCGCGCGCGCAAGGCGCGGCGACGTCTGTAGGAGGCTCCAAGCAGGCGGGTTCCCGGCCGGTCGAATGGGCTATTCCGCGATGTCAGTGGCGTACGGCACGATGGACGGCATGGCAAGCTACCACCACCCTGGCGAGCAAGCGGCGAACGACCCCATCCGCCTGCTCGCGATCCGTGACACCCCGCTCTCCGTCGACGAGGTGTTCGCTGCCGTCGGCGACGACGCGGCGGGCGGCACTGCGCTTTTCGTCGGCACCGTGCGCAATCACGACGGCGGCGCCGATGTCGACACGCTGGGGTACTCCTGCCACCCTACGGCCGAGGCGGAGATGCGTCGTATCGCTGAGAAGGTCACGGCGGAATTCCCCGTTCGGGCGCTCGCCGCCGTCCACCGTGTGGGTGACTTGGCAGTCGGCGATCTGGCGGTCGTCGTCGCCGTATCGTGCCCGCACCGCGGGGAGGCCTTCGAGGCGTGCCGGAAGCTGATCGACGACCTCAAGCACGAGGTGCCCATCTGGAAGCACCAGACATTCTCCGACGGCACGGAGGAGTGGGTCGGCGCCTGCTGAGGTGGTGGCGGGTCGGAGTCGGCTGAAACCCGGTCGGCTCCTATGCGCCCCGATTTGCGTAACCGCCCCCCTGGCCTGAGCGTTGAACCGGTGGATGACTAGTCTGTGCTGATCGTTCAGTTTCGTTCGCTCATGGGGTAGGGAGGTCGCGATGGCAGCACTCGCCTGGTTGCTGATTCCGCTTTTCGCTGCCGTCGGGGCTGCGATATGGGGAAGCTGGGCTTCACGGAACCGGACGACTGGGGATGTTGCCGAGCTTGCCGGTTATGCGAGATTCCGCGATGCGATGGAGAAGACAGGCTCCGGTACTGACGCCGCCTGACCTTTGTGTGACCCAGCCGACCGTACGCAGAGTTGCCAAGTCGCCCCGTACGTAGCGGCCCCGACGGTGGTCTGAGAGACCCGTCCCGTACTGTCGTTCCATGCCACGCCGCACCGCGACGATGCTCGCCTCCACCTTGACTTTCATCGCGCTTCTCTGCGCAGGGGTATTCATCACTGTGCCGTACTCGGAGATGTCGCCCGGGCCGACGGTGAACACGCTCGGTGCGGCTGGTGGCGAACCGGTCCTGCAGATCTCCGGCCGCAAGACGTACCCGGCGGCCGGTCATCTCAATATGACGACGGTCAGGGTCACCGGCGCGGACTACAAGATGAACCTCGTCGAGGCGGTGTACGGCTGGCTGGCCCACGACAATGTGGTGGTGCCGCACGACACGCTCTATCCGGGCGGGAAGACCGAGGAGCAGTCGACTCAGGAGAACGCCGAGGAGTTCAGCCAGTCGCAGGAGAGCGCCAAGGTCGCCGCGCTGAAGCAGCTGAAGATCCCGGTGAAGTCGCGGGTCGTGGTCTCCACGGTCCTCAAGAACACGCCGTCGGAGAACCGGCTGCACGCGGGCGACGTCATCCGCGCCGTCGACGGTACGACGGTGAAGGAGCCCGGCGACGTGGCCAAGCTGGTCGTGAAGCACAAGCCCGGCGAGGACGTGGTCTTCACGATCGTCCCCGCGAAGGAGGCGGCCGCCGCGGAGAAGGCGGGCAAGGAGCCCGAGGGCACCGAGAAGGTCACGATCACCACGGTGAAGGCGGACACGGGCGACCGGGCGATCGTCGGCATCCAGGCCGGGACCGACCATACGTTCCCGTTCGGCATCGACATCAATCTGGCGGATGTGGGAGGTCCCAGCGCGGGCCTGATGTTCGCCCTTGGCATCGTCGACAAGCTGACGCCGGGGGACCTCACGGGCGGGAAGTTCGTGGCGGGGACCGGCACGATCGACGACCAGGGGAAGGTCGGTCCGATCGGCGGGATCGAGATGAAGCTGGTCGGGGCGCGTAATGCGGGCGCGAAGTACTTCCTGACGCCGAGTGAGAACTGCGCGACGGCGGCGTCGGACATTCCGGAGGGGCTGACGCTGGTGAAGGTGAACACGATCGACGACGCGACGAAGTCGCTGGAGAAGATCAAGTCGGGCGACATGGCGGGCCTGGTGGGCTGCTCGGCGAGCTGACGCCGGGGTCTTGGCGGGCCTCCGCGGCGACGCCGCCCGGCGGGGCTCCCTCTTGACCGGCCGCCTCGCGCGGCGCCTGCCTCGCGCCGAGCGGCGGCGAGCGCCTGCCTCGTCCGCCCGCCTCGGCCGCTCCGCAGGTCGGGATGAGGGTGACTCGTACGCCCTCGGTGCGGGCCTGTTCGGCGGCTGCCGCGGCGGTGTGGCGGAGCTCCGCGGAGTTCGGGAGGAGGATCATCTCGCGCGCGTGGGCGCGGCGGATCGCGTCGACCAGTTCGCCGCTGGCCGGCGGCTCCCCCGGGCGGGCGAGCACCGTTGTGGCACCCGCCTTGGCGCACAGGCCCGCCAGGCCCTCCCCGGGGACGACCACGACAACCGCCCGCTGCCGCGGAGGCTCCTTCGCGCCGCCGCACTGGCGTGTCCCGCGCTGTGCTCCGCTCCAGCGGCCGCGTGGTCCGGCGGAGTCCGCTCCGCACCAGCATTCCCCCGACCCGCTGCCCGCCCCGAGCCCCAGCTCCAGCGCGCGCCGCGCGCCATGCGCGCGCCCCTGCACCGCTGCTGCCGCGGCTCGGCTCCCAGCGCCCACGTGCCCGGCCGCTGCGCCGGGCTCGGCACCAGGGGGCACTCCGCCCGACCGCGCCTCGCGCGCGCCCACGGCAAACCGCCGTACCCGGTCCCTGGCCCGACCCGGTACGGCGGTTTCCTCTTGCCGTCAGGTCTGGCTACGCCTCGAACGTCGCGGCAAGCGCCTCCGCGAGGCCCGGGACCAGGGCCGAGCCCGTCAGGACCTCCTTCGGGGAGTCCTTTTCGCGCAGGCGCAGCGCCGACTCGCGTGCGCCGTCGCGCAGGGCCGCCACCGTCATGCGGACCTCCTGCCGGTCCGGATGGGCCGCGACCCACTTGGTCAGAGCCTTGTCGTCGAGGCCGTCCGGGACGGAGGCCTCCGCCGACGGCGGGAGCATCTGGCGCTCCACCGTGAGCGCGCAGCCGGCCACGGCGTCCGGCCAGGCGATGGTGGCCAGAAACTCGTCCAGCGGTGTGCCGGCCGGGATCTCGTCCTGCTCGATCGGGGTCAGCGGCGCGGCCGCATCATCGCCGTCGAGGCCGAGCTGGGCCGCGAGGTCCGGTTCCTGGGAGCGCAGTTGCGCGGTGTCGACGAGCGCGAAGAGCCTGGCCGGCTGGTTCCAGCCGAGCCCGGATGCGTACTCGTCGATTTCTAGTACGGCGCGAGTCAGCGGGCTCGCGGCGATCGGGCCCGACGCCGGAGGCGGCTGATCGGATGGGGTGGAAGGGGAAACGTTGGACATGGCTAATATCCTGCCTCCTTCCGGCCCCAAGACGGGAACTAGGTAAAGCCTCAGTAAGTTGCAGTAGTGGGCTCTACGATCGCGGGGCCCGTTTCACACGACCGCGAACTTCGAGGTGCGCACGTTGGCTTTCCAGATGCCGGACCGCGGCGGAGGCCCGACCGGGCCACGGATCAGAGTGGGCCGGCCGTCCCGGCGTGTCCGCACCCTGCTCATGACACTGGGCGTCCTGGCCGTGCTGGCCATGGCGTTCGTCATGTTCGCCGGGTTCTGGACCGACTGGCTGTGGTACCGATCGGTTCATTACTCGTCCGTCTTCACCACCACCCTGTGGACCAAGGTCGGACTGTTCGCCGTCTTCGGCCTGCTGATGGCCGTGGTTGTCGGCCTGAACATCTGGCTCGCGCACCGGCTGCGACCGCCGCTGAGCGCGATGTCGCTGGAGCAGCAGAGCCTCGACCGGTACCGGATGGGCATCGCCCCGTACAAGAAGTGGGTGCTCCTCGCGATCACCGCTCTCGTCGGGCTGATCGCCGGAGCCTCCGCCACCGGTCAGTGGCGGACCTGGCTGATGTGGGTCAACGGCGTCCCGTTCGGCCAGAAGGACCCGCAGTTCCAGATGGACGTGTCGTTCTACGCGTTCAACCTGCCCTGGTACCGGTTCCTGCTCGGCTTCGGCTTCGCGGCCGCCGTGCTCTCGCTGATCGCCGCCGCCCTCACGCACTATCTGTACGGCGGACTGCGCATCACCAGCCCCGGCGCCCGGGCGACGGGCGCGGCAACCGGCCATCTCTCGGTGCTGCTGGGCGTCTTCGTCTCGCTCAAGGCCGTGGCGTACTGGCTCGACCGGTACGGCCTCGCGGTGAAGTCCAGCGACTTCAAGGCCACCGGCAACTGGACGGGCCTGCGGTACGTCGACGCCAACGCCTACCTCCCGGCGAAGACGATCCTCTTCTGCATCGCAGTCATCTGCGCCGTGCTCTTCTTCGCGACGCTCTGGCGCCGCACCTGGCAGCTGCCGGTGATCGGCTTCGGCCTGATGGTCCTGTCCGCGATCCTCATCGGCGGCCTCTACCCGGCGATCGTGCAGAAGTTCCAGGTCCAGCCGAACGAGCAGGCCAAGGAAAGCCCGTACATCAAGAAGAACATCGAGGCCACACGGCACGCGTACGGCATCGACAAGGCCAAGCCCGAGGACTACTCCGGCAAGGGCGACCCCAAGCGGAAGGCCCAGCAGCGCACGGACGCCACCACGGCGGCCAGCTACCGCCTGGTCGACTCGAACGTCGTCTCACCCGCCTTCCAGCAACTCCAGCAGGAGCGCAAGTACTACCAGTTCCCCGCGACCCTGGACGTCGACCGGTACACCGGCCCCGACGGCAAGCCGCAGGACACGGTCATCGGTCTGCGCGAGCTCAACATCACGGGCATCCAGAAGCGCAACTGGATCAATGACCACTTCACGTACACCCATGGCTATGGCGCGATCGCCGCCAAGGGCACGAACACCGTCACGGACCCCGACAAGGGCACCGTCGGTTCGCCCGACTTCACCGAGTCCGGGCTGCCCACCTCCGGCCAGCTCGGCAAGTACGAGCAGCGGATCTACTACGGCGAGAAGACCGAGCAGTACTCCATCGTCGGCGGCCCGCAAAAGGAGCTCGACTACGAGAAGAACGGCGAGGAGACCACAAGCTACAAGGGCAAGAGCGGGGTCAACCTCTCCAACCCGCTGAACCGCGCGGCGTACGCCGTCGCCTTCAGCGAGCCGCAGATCCTCTACTCGGGAGCTGTCGGCGACGGCTCGCGGATTCTCTACAACCGCACGCCCAAGGAGCGCGTCGAGGCGGTCGCCCCCTGGCTGACCATCGACGGCGACGCCTACCCGGCGGTCGTCAACGGCCGCATCCAGTGGATCGTCGACGCGTACACCACGACCAACGGCTACCCCTACGCCTCGCGTACGACGCTGGGGGACACCACGGCCGATTCGCTGACCACCAATCAGCGCGCGGTCGTCGCCCAGCAGAACCAGGTCAACTACATCCGCAACTCGGTGAAGGCCACCGTCGACGCGTACGACGGCACGGTCAACCTGTACCAGTGGGACACCGAGGACCCGGTGCTCAAGACCTGGATGAAGGCGTTCCCCGGCACGGTGAAGCCCAAGGGCGACATCGCACCGGCGCTCAAGGCCCATCTGCGGTACCCGCAGGACATGTTCAAGGTGCAGCGCGAGCTGCTCACCCGGTACCACGTCACCGAGGCCGAGCAGTTCTACAGCGGCAGTGACGCCTGGCAGGTGCCGGACGACCCGACGAACAAGGACACCAGCGCCGTCCCGCCGTACTACCTGAGCCTGAAGATGCCCGGGGAGAAGGACCAGAAGTTCTCGCTGACGACGACGTTCACACCGGCCGGACGCCCCAACCTGGGTGCGTTCATGGCGGTCGACGCCGACGCCACCAGCAAGAACTACGGTGCGATAAGGCTGTTGAGAGTCACCGAGACCGTGCAAGGTCCACAACAGGTGCAGAGTGAGCTCAACGGTGTGCCGGAGGTCGCGACCTTCGTCCGGGACCTCAGAGGCACCGACTCGGACATCGAGTACGGCAACCTGCTGACGGTGCCGCTCGACGGCGGGTTCCTCTACATCGAGCCGGTGTACGCACGGGGCGGAAGCGCGAACTATCCGCTGCTGAAGAAGGTTGCCGTCGCTTACGGCGGAGGCAAACCGGTCTTCAAGGACAGCCTTACGGACGCGCTCGACGCGGTCTTCGACCAGAACGGCGCGCAGCAGCCACCGCCGACGACTACACCACCGCCGGGCGACACCACCAAGCCGCCACCGGCGACCGGTGACGCGGCGCTCAAGGCTGCGATCGCGGACGCCCAGAAGGCGTACGACGATGCCGAGGCCGCGCTGGAGAAGAAGCCGACGGACTGGGAGGCGTACGGCAGGGCGCAGACTGCCTTGCAGGACGCGCTGGAGCGGGCCGCGGCGGCGCAGGCCGGCCCCGCACCGCAGCCCACCCCATAGGGCCGCTGAGCAGGCACCATCCCGCGTCGTGGTACGGTTGCAACACAACGACGCGGGGTGGTGTCGTTCTCGTCGCGGCCTGGGCCGGCGACGACACACCCCGGGCACGCTTCGACGCGCCCGCGCTCT
>NZ_JBSFMS010000073.1:0-33810 GCF_053599675.1 Streptomyces sp. NPDC000880
GGCTCCCAGACCATCCCTTCGGCGTCCAGCTGCTCCTTGCTGTCGTGGACCGAGGTGGGTGCGTGACATCGCCCCCATCGTAAACACAGGGCGCGCGCACGTGGCATGCCGGTCGCGTCCGGACCGGCCCGACCAGGTGCGGAACGAGACGACTTCAGGTCAGTAGGGTCCGTTCACATTGTCGATCGAGCCGTACCTGTCGGCAGCGTAGTTGCACGCAGCGGTGATGTTGGCGACCGGGTCATAACTGTCCATCGACGTACCAGGCACGTGATAGGCCAGGAACGTTGGCTCGATGACCTGGAGGAGCCCCTTGGACGGCGTGCCGGCCGCAGCGTTGGAGTCCCAGTTGTTGATGGCCAGCGGGTTGCCCGAGGACTCGCGCATGATGTTGCGGTGGATGCCGTCGTAGGTGCCGGGTATGCCGTGCTGGGCCATGACGGCCAGCGACTCCTTGATCCAGCCGTCGAGATCGTTGGAGTAGGTTGCCGGCTTCGGTGCGGGGGCGCTGCTCTGGCTGGGCGGTGTGGTCTTCCGCTCGGAGCGGTTGGCCCGATCGGACGCGGAAGATGCCTTGGTGCCCGCCGAAGAGTCGGGCTTGGCCGGAGCCTGCGCCTTGGCCTTCGTACCGATCGTCAGCTTGAGGCCGGGATGAATCAGCGACGGGTCGGCACCGATGGCCTTCCGGTTGTCCTGGTACAGCTTCTTCCAGCCGCCGCTCAGAGAGTGCTTTTCCGCGATCTTGGAAAGAGTGTCACCGGCAACCACGGAATACGTCACGGGTCCGGCCTTCTGCGCGGCGAAAGGCGCGCCGACGGCTATGGCGGGTGCCACAGCTTTTTGGGCAGTGACGGACTGCGCCGGTTTCTGCGCCGCGTCGGCAGCGGTTGCGCCGAGCATCGGGAGGGCGAGTGCGGCGCTGCCAATGCCCACGGCGACGAAACCTCGAGTGAAGGGACTGGACTTGGGACGACGGTGCTTACCCTTTGCGGGCATAACGAATTCCTCTCCGTCGCCTGCGAGGTGAGCTGTCGGGTTCGGACTGGAGATGCCCGGCCGCAGTGAATGCGACTTCACCCCGAGCCGTTCCGGATTCCGGATCGGCGGCTTACCTGGGTCCCCCGCTCCTGCCGTACGTGAGTGGGTGCGGTTGCCGGACGGCGGCAGGATTCGGCGGTCCATCCGGATTGCGGTGACCGTAAGCGAAATCGACCGGGCGGAACAAGTCCTGAATTCCTCAGCAGAATCCGCGTGGCAGTTCGGCGGGGGAAAGTCCCGTCACCCACCCCTGAGTGGGAAACTCAACTTTCTTTCTACAGACCGGAACTGGGCCCCGGCGGCATTGCGCACACCGCTGCGGAGGTGACCGAAATCACTGGTTACGACACGGAACGGTCTGCTCTGCGACACCGCATGAGAGAACGACAAGTCGCACGAGTGCCAGCAATGCAGGCATCATGCGCTATGCAGATAAACCACTCATATTGGGCATATTTGGACGTAAGCTACGCCGCTGGAGCGCCCCTGGACCAGGTCGCGCCCTAGCGGTCACCCACTCAGGCCGCGCAGGTGCCCTCACCCCAGCACCGCAGTCTCGCCCGCAGATGAGCCGTCGCGGCCGCCGTCTGCACTTCGCGCCCTGCACGGCACCCAGGGACGGCGGTATCGGAAATGTCGGTCACCATGGTGTCGCGCACTCCGCCCGACGGAAGCGGCTGAGATGCTGCGTCCCGGTGGTCGTACTGCGACCCAACCGCCGTGAAGGGGGCGCATGGGATCTTCCGACTGGCAACCGGTCTTCATCCTGCTCGTGCTGGTCGTGGCGGCGGTCGCTCTGCTCCACGCTGTCGCAGTCGCCGCTCGAGCCGTCCGTGAGCCCCTGTACACCGGCCCGTTCAGCGGAGGACTCGAGCCACGAGAGCATCCGCTCTCGCGGTTCCATGTGCGCTGGTATCCCGTCACGATGATCTTTCTCGCCTTCGACATGGAAATGCTCTTCATGTACCCGTGGACGACGGTCGTCTCCGACGTCGGCACCAGTGCGGTCGTAGAGATGTTTCTCTTTCTCGGAGTGCTTCTCGCGGGGGTGGGTTACGCCTGGCGTGAGGGGGCGTTCAGGTGGAGTTGAGGAACCGGCTTCTCCGGGCGGCCACAGTGCGGCCGAGTGTCCTGCTGGCGGTGTCCCCGGGGGCTGCTCGAGAGCGGCTGTTCGTCGAGGCGGAGCTGCAGCGCCGTGGCTGGCCTTGCGTCGCAGCACCGGCCTCCGCGGATCTGCTCGTGCGCGTGGGCGAACCCGTAATCGCAGAGGACGATTTGGCCGAGCGGCTGTGGCTCGGCATTCCGGCGCCCAAGGCCCGCGTGACCATCTCGGAGGTGGACCAGGCCGCCGACGCCCTTGACCGGGGACATGCCGCCCTCGCCACCAGGCCGCACCAGCAGGACGCCGGACAGCGCAAGGAGACCCACGGCAGCGACCATCATGGCGAACAGCACGGGCAGCACGAAAGCCCGGGACCTGCGTCGGAATCCGGTCCGTCTGCACATGGCGACCACGACTCGCACGGCGGCGGACACACCAACGGTGGCGCGGCGGGCGGGCATGACGAACACGCGGCGCACGATGGCCACAACGTGCATGCCGTGCACGGCATGCACGGCGGCCATGACATGGCCGTCGTGGCCGGGCTGCCCATGGCCGACCGGGCGGACGACCGGGACGGGTTGCGGCTCGACCGGCTGCATGTACCTCTCGGGCCGGTGCTGCCCGACTGGCCCGCGGGGCTCGTTCTGCGGCTGGAACTCCAAGGCGATGTCGTGCAGCGGGCCGCCGTCGAACAGATCGCCGCCCCCGCCTCCTCTCGTCCGCCCTTCTGGAACGAACCATGGCTGCGTGCATCGGTCGGCGAGGGCGTGACCCGCGGTGACTCGGCGCGACGGTTGTGTGCGGCGCATCTGGACAGCCTCGGCCGGTACCTCGCCGTGGCCGGGTGGGACGACGCGGCAGCCGGCGCGCGGCACGGACGCGACCGTGCGCTGGCCGGTGTCGCAGCCATCGAACTCCACTCGTTCTTAAGCCCCTTCATCCGGCGCATCCGCCGGTCGCGGACGCTGCGGTGGCTGACGACAGGACTCGGCGTACTGCCCAGCGAGCATGCGCACCACTTTGGTGTGACCGGTCCTGCGCTGCTGGCCGACGGAGATGTACACAGCAGGATGCTCGTCTGGCTGGCCGAGATCGCACGCAGCGCGGGTGACTGCGACGACCCTGGCACACTCAGAGCAACCGCCCTGACCGGCCCGCGGGGAAGAATCGACGCCCTGAAGCCTCCGTCCCAGGCGCTGCTGGACGTACTGCCGGGTCTGTTGGTGGGCGCTGAGTTCGCCTGTGCGCGGCTCATCGTCGCGAGCCTCGACCCCGACCTCGACGAGTTCACCTGGACGCCCCGACCTGCGCGGGGGCCCGATGACTGATTCGACTCCGCTGTGGGCCGTACTCGTACTGCCCCCGGTCCTGGTCGGTGCGGCCTGGGCGGTCGCCTCCTTCGACGCCATGCTCGCGGCGGGAGCCCGGGCGGCGGGGCCCGGCCGTGAGGTGCTGCGACTGCTCGTGCAGCAACCCCGCCGCACACGCGCGGCCGATGTACCGCTGACTCGGCTGGGGACCACGCTGCTTCCGGTGGCGGCCGTCCTGGCCGCGGTCGTCCTGCCGCTCGGTTTCCGTTCGGTGAGCGATCTCCCGGACGGGATCGTCTGGTTCAACGCGATGGAGGCACTTACCTGGGCGGCGGTGTGGCTGACCGGCTGGGGCCCGAATTCGACACTCTCGCTGATCGGCGGCTATCGGTTTCTGGCTCAAGGACTGGCGTACGAACTACCGCACATGCTGGCGATCACCACCGCCGCGCTCGGGGCCGGATCTCTGCGGGTGGGCGAAGTCGTCGACGCCCAGGCCGGATTGTGGTTCGTGGTCTGGATGCCGGCCGCGTTCGGGATCTACCTGCTCAGCGCGCTGGCGATGTCCTTCTGGGGCCCGTTCGACCAGCCGGCCGGATGGGACGTGGCAGGAGGAGCGGCGGCCGAACTGTCGGGCGTGGACCGGATCGTGTTCTTGGGCGGGCGCCGGCTCTTGTTCGTGGTGGCGGCAGCGTTCAGCGTGCCGCTCTTCCTGGGCGGCGGTCACGGCCCGCTGCTGCCCGGCTGGGCCTGGACGCTACTGAAGACGGCCGCTGTGCTGGCCTTTCTGGTCTGGGCGCGGCGGAGAGTTCCGACCGTGCGGATGGACCGCTATGTGGAGCTGGCGTGGGTCGTGCTGACGCCACTGGCCGTGGCGCAGGCCCTGGCAGTTGCTGTGGTGGTGCTGAACCGATGACAGAAGGGAGGTGCCCTGCGCGATGAGTGACGTCGCCTTCTGGCTGCCGGCCGTCCTCGCCGTGGGCAGCGGTGTCATGGTCTTCCGGTTCGACTCCATGGCCCGCGCGACGTTCTCGCTGCTGGCCTCGCTGCTGTGCGTGGGAGGAGAGATCCTGCTGCTCGGCCTGGACTATCTGGGCATCGTCACCGTGCTGATGATGACCATCGAGATGGCCATCATGGCGGTCTTCATGATCATGTTCATGATGAACCCGGCCGGGCTCATGCCGATGACGATGGTGCACAACAAGAAGGGCGCTGCGGTCATCTGTGGCATTGCCTTCGTGCTGCTGGCCTCCGGTGTCCTGCTCGCACCCTGGCCTGCCCGGCAAGGCAAGCCGCCGCCGGACCCGACCAAGGACCTCGGCCTCTCCCTGATGGGGCCACAGATGCTCACGATGATGACGCTGGGCATGGCTCTGTTCGCGACGATCGTCGCCACGGTGGTACTGGCGACCCGGCGTGGCCGCTATGACCGCTTCGGCGACGATCTGCGGGCTCAGCAAGCCGACGATCCGGTACGGGGCGGTGTCGGCCGGTGAGTCTGGAACTGTTCCTGCTCCTTGCCGCCGCGCTGTTCTGCATCGGTCTGTTCGGGGCTCTGACCCAGCAGTCGATCGTGATGCTGATGATGGGCCTGGAGCTGATGCTGGGCGGGGTGATCCTCGCGGCCGCTTCGGCCTGGCGCTACATCGCACCGACAGCGGCCGAGGGGCAGGTGCTGGTCGTGGTCGCCATCACGGCGATGGCTCTGGAGATGGCGATGGGGTTCGCCGTGGTCACCGCCCTCTTCCGGTCCCGTGAGATCGACATGACCGACATGGCGGCGGAGTTGAAGGAGTGAACGCCCTGTTGTGGGCACTCATCGCCCTGCCGTTGGCCGCGGGTGCGTTGCTCGCGCTGACCGGGCCGGCCGGGAACCTGGTGGCGCCGGCCGTGGCTGTCGGTGTCGCCGTCTCGGCCCTCGGCCTTGCTGTTGCGGCCGCACTGCGGCATCCGGTCGTCGAGGCACCCTTGCTGGAGCAACTCCCGTTACGGCTCGGGGTGGACGGACTGTCCGGGATCCTGGTCGTCACGGTCACCGCGGTCACGTTGGCCGTTGTGCTCATCAGCGCGGTGGAGTTCGGCGCCGAAGAGGCACGCGCCCGGTTCTTCGGACTGATGCTGCTTTTCGCCGGCAGCATGTTGGTCACGGTCACCGCCGTCACCCTGCCCATTCTGCTCATGGGCTGGGAAATGATGGGCGCGACCTCCTGGGCGCTGATCGGCTACTGGTGGCGGGAGCCGGAGCGTACCGCTGCCGCCAACACCGCGTTCCTGACCACGCGTACCGCCGATCTGGGCCTCTACCTGGCCGCGGGCGCGGCACTCGCAAGCGGCCATGCCGACGCCCTCACGCTCGACGGCCTGGCCCGCACCGGGGAGCCGTGGCTGTCGGTCATCACGACAGGCATCGTCGCGGCCGCGCTCGGCAAGTCCGCTCAACTACCCTTCAGTTTCTGGTTGTCGCGGGCGATGCAGGGCCCCAGCCCGGTCTCAGCCCTGCTGCACTCCGCGGCCATGGTCGTGGCCGGCGC
Organism: Streptomyces sp. NPDC000880; assembly: GCF_053599675.1. Taxonomy (NCBI): domain Bacteria; kingdom Bacillati; phylum Actinomycetota; class Actinomycetes; order Kitasatosporales; family Streptomycetaceae; genus Streptomyces; species Streptomyces sp. NPDC000880. Next base: position 5,988 of record NZ_JBSFMS010000073.1, read on the forward strand.
GTATCTGCTGCTGCGGACCGGGACTCTGTTGGACACCTCGGGATGGGGCAGCGATGTGGTGGCCTGGGCGGGTGCCGCGACCGCCCTCGCTCTTGGGCTGGTCGCGGTGGCGCAGACCGATTTCAAGCAACTGCTCGCCGCGTCCACCTGCGCCCAGATCGGGTTCATGGTCCTCGCCGCCGGAGTCGGCGCCACCGCCGGAGGAACGCTGCAACTCATGGCGCACGCGGCCGCGAAGAGCCTGCTGTTCCTCGTGGCGGGCGTCTGGCTGACGGCACTGGGAGCGCAGCAACTGCCCGCGCTGCGCGGAGCCGCCCGGTACCACCGGACGGTGGGCGTGATCTGCACCCTGGGCGTCATCTCGCTGGCCGGGCTGCCTCCGCTGTCGCTGTGGGCCGCGAAGGACGTTCTGCTCGCCGGGGCCCTTGCCCGTGATCCCTGGTTGTACGCCGCCGGGCTTGCCGCTGCCGTGCTGTCCGCGGTCTACAGCTCGAAGGTCCTGTGGTTCGTATGGCGCCCGGCCGCTCAGGGTGATGACCGTCGAAGAATCCCCGGCGGTGTCGTACCGCCGCTGGCTGTGCTCGCCGTGGCATGCCTTGCCCTGACGCCCGTAGCCTTCCCGCCGATCCGTGATGCGCTGGGGCGCGTCCTCGGCGCCTCCGCTCAACCAGCGCCGCACGCTTGGGAGCCGGCAGTGTCCGGCGCTCTCGCGATCGTCGCCGCAGCAGCCGCCTGGGCCTGGGGATCCCGCCCGCTCCCCCTGCCGGCCCAGGCGAAGGCAGTGTGCCTGGACTGGCTGGGCCTGGAGCGTGCCGCGCACACTCTCGTCGTCTCGCCGGTCTTGTGGACCGCCCGTACCGCGGCTGCTTTCGACGACCGGATTCTCGACCGCGGTGTCGACGGCACTGCCAAAGGGACACTGGGCCTGGCCCGTTGGACGAACGGCATCGTGGAGCGGTCACTCGACGGAGGGGTCGGCGCGGTCGCAGCGGCGGCTCGAGCTCTCGCCCGCTGGGCCCGCCGGCCGCAGACCGGCCAGTTGCACCAGTACCTCGCCCAGGCCGTCGCGGCCTTCACCGTCCTCGCTGTCGTGCTTGTCCTCGTGAGGTGACCCCTTGCTCACCGCTCTCGTCTTCGCACCGACTGCGCTCGCGCTGCTGCTCCTCGGCCTGCCGCTCCGCATCCCACAGTCGGCGTTCCGTGCCGTCTGGGTGGCCGTGACCGCAGCCGAACTCCTGCTTGTCATCGCCCTGTGGGCCGGCTACCGGTCCGGCGGCGGCATGCAGTACGAGGTACGGGCCCGCTGGATCCCCAGCGCCGGTGTGGGCTACCACGTCGGAGTCGACGGCCTGTCGTTGCCGCTACTCGCCATGACCTGCGTACTGTTCCTCGCCTGCGCCCTGTACTCGCTGCGGGAGACCCGCCGGATCCGCGAGTTCACCGCGCTCTTCCTCTTCCTCCAGACCACCTGTCTCGGGCTGTTCGTCTCCCTCGACCTGATCCTGTTCTTCGTGTTCTTCGACCTGTCCATCGTGGCGATGTACTTCGTCATCGCGGGATGGGGCCACCGGGAAGCGGCCCGTGCGGCGCTGAAGTTCTTCCTCTACACGTTCATCGGCTCTCTCGCTCTGCTGCTCGGCTTCATCGGCCTGTATCTGGCCGCCTCCCCGCACACCTTCGACATGGTCGAGCTGACGGCCCAGAACCCGCTCTCGGGACGGTCCGTCTACGCCGCCCTCGTCCTCCTCGCCGTCGTCGTCGGCCTCGCCGTCAAAACCCCCACCGTTCCCTTCCACACCTGGCTGCCGCCCGCGCACACAGAGGCGCCGGCCGCCGGTTCGGCAATCCTCGCCGGAGTGCTCCTGAAGATGGGCACGTACGGCTTTCTGCGCATCGCCATGCCCATGCTCCCGGACGCCTGGCGCCGCTACGCCCTGGTGCTCGTCGTCGTCGGCGTCATCTCGGTCCTGCATGGCGCACTGGTCGCCCTCGCGCAGACCGACTTCAAACGGATGATCGCCTACACCTCCGTGAACCACATGGGCTACATCGTGCTCGCGGTCGGCGCCGCCGCCGCGACCGCCGGCGGCTCCGCACAGGCACGCTCCCTCGCGGTCACCGGATCGGTCACCCAGATGGTCAGCCACGGGCTGATCACAGGCGCGCTGTTCCTGCTCGCCGGTGTGCTCTACGAGCGCGGACGTACGTACGACATGGGCGCCTACTCCGGAGTCGCCGCCGCCGCGCCCGCATTCGCTGCCATGACCGGCTTGGCTGCCTTCGCCTCGCTCGGGTTGCCGGGGTTTTCCGGCTTCATCGCGGAGTTCCAGATCTTCACCGGAAGCCTCGGCCCACGGCCGCTGGCCACCGCACTCTCCGTACTCGGCATCCTGCTCACGGCCGGGCTGTTCCTCCGAGCGCTGCGGCAGATCTTCATGGGGCCGCTCCGGCTGCCCGACGCCCCGGGCACTGCGCGTACGTTCCCCGACATCCGCCCCCATGAGAGCGCCGCCGTCGTTCCGCTGCTGGTACTGGCCGTGGTCCTCGGAGTGGCACCGCGCTTCCTGCTCGACGTCATCGAGCCGGCATCCCGGGCCGTACTGGAGCTGCTCGCCCGATGACCGAAATGAACGAGAACCCTCTCGACATCCTCCCCGAGGTCCTGCTCGCGGCCTCAGCGGTCCTCGGACTGCTTCTCGGTGCCTGGCTGCCCCGCGGACGACAGTGGATCACGGGTCTGTCGGCGGCCGGCGCTGCGCTGGCCGGGACCGTGGCCTCGGCTGTGGCGGCCGGCCGGCCGGCCGTGACAGCCTTCGGCGAGGCGTTCGCCGTCGATCCGGTCACCAGCACCTCCCGGATCGTGATCCTCGGTGGCACCCTGCTGGTACTCGCCCTCAGCGCCGGACCGCTTCACGCCCATCCGCGGGAGAGCGAGTTCTACGTTCTGCTCCAACTCGCCGCGCTCGGGGCCCTGGTCATGGCCGGGACACAGGATCTGCTGCTACTCGCCGCCGGGTACCTGCTCGCAAGCATCCCCGCCTATACGCTCGCCGGGTTCCGCAAGGACGGCCCCGGCACCGAGGCGGCGCTCAAGTACTACGTGATCGGTGCCCTGCTCGGCGTACTCATGCTGACCGGCGTCACCGTCCTGTACGCGACCGGGCGCTCCACCGGCTACCCAGCACTCGGCATGGCCCTGCGCGACGCGCCCGAGGCCCTCGTCGCCGCCGGAACCATCGGGCTCCTGGCGGGGGTCCTGTTCAAGGCCGGTGCCGTACCGGCCCACTTCTGGGTCCCCGACGCAGTCCAGGGCAGCAGCCCTCCGGTCGCCGCGCTCCTCACCACACTGCCGAAGGTCGGCGCCTTGGCGGCACTCTTCCGCCTCGGCGATGTCGTCCTCTCCGGCAGTACGCTGCCGTGGCCCGCGCTGATCGCCGTCGTGGCCGCGGCGTCCATGAGCCTGGGAAACCTCGCCGCCTTCTTCCAACAGGACGTCAAACGTCTGCTGGCATACTCGACAATCAGTCAGGTCGGCTATCTGCTGATGCCGGTGGCCGTGGCGGGGCTCTCGGACCTGGCCCAGGAAGCTCTGCTGTTCTACGCAGCCGCGTACGCCGTCACCAATCTCGGCGCGTTCGCGGTCGTCTGCGCCCTCCCCCGAGCCGAGAGCATCGACGACTACCGCGGCCTGGCCCGGCAGCGCCCGCTACTCGCCGCAAGTCTCGTCATCTGCCTGCTGGGCCTCGTCGGCACCCCGCCCACCGCGGTCTTCGTCGGCAAACTCGAAGCGTTCACTGCCGCGTTCGACGGCGGTTACGCCTGGCTCGCCGTGCTGGCCGCCGTGAACACGGTCGCCTCGCTCTTCTACTACCTGCGCTGGATCGTGCCCGCCCTGTCACGCGGCACCGGGGACAAGCTCCACGACGGCGACCGCGGGGCACGCGGAGTCGCGTATACGGCCGCCAGCGTCTCCATCGGGCTCGGCCTGGCCGGGGGTCCGGTCCTGGCGGTTCTCGACGGTCCCCTCGCTGCCCAGATCGCTGCCTCCCCCGAGGCGGCGGTCAGCCTTGCGTTGTTCCTGCTTCGGGCAGTGTGAATGGCGCCTAGTGCTGATGGCTGTCAGCCCCGTGCCCTGCGGAGGGTGCTTCCTCATTGCGAGCGTCGGCGGCGGTTCCTGCCTGGACCGTGAAGGCTGCGGTGCGGACGGTGCCGTTGTGCTTGAAGTCGAGGCAGAGGCGGTACGCCCGGAGCTGGGTGCGGTGGCGGTGAAGGAGATCTCCGGACCGGGCTTGGTGGTGCCGTCGCCGGGTCCGCCGTTGGGGCCGCTCCGGTGGTCACGTACGCGGCCTGGCCCTTCCACCGGGCGGCGTTCACCAATGCCCGGCACGGCGCGGCCACCATGGACACGCTGATCTCGGTCGGCACCTCGGCCGCGTTTCTGTGGTCACTGTGGGCGTTGTTCTTCGACACCGCCGGCATGCCGGGCATGACCCATGCCTTCGAGCTGACCATCAGTAGAGCACACATGAACTCAACCGTACAGTTCAGTTCAACTGCTAGGATCGGCCCATGAGCGTGGAGAGCGTCAAGCAGCCCCCCAGCGGCCGCCGCGCCGAACTCAAACGGCAGGCCATCGTCCGGGCGGCACGCGAGCTTTTCCTGCGGGAGGGCTTCGGTGTCGGCATGGACGTCATCGCCGCCGAGGCGGGCGTGTCCAAGGTGACCGTCTACAACCACTTCGGCAGCAAGGAAGCGCTGTTCACCGTGGTGATCACGAGCGCACTCGACGAGCCCCTCGGCAGCGCTTCATCGACCGCACTCGAAGGGCTGGCCGAGGCCGAGGACCTCCGCGCTGCCCTCATCGACGCCGCCCGCATCTGGGTGCAGGCCGTAAGGACAAACCAGGACGTCATCGCCCTGCGCAACCTCGTCGCCGCCGAGGTACACCGCTTCCCCGAGCTCAGCCAGGCCTGGAAGAGCCACGGCCCCGAAGGCCACCACCCCGCCGTGGCCGGCGCGCTGCGCACACTGGCCGACCAGGGCCGGCTGGAAATCCCCGACCTGGAGCCCGCGATCATCCAGCTGTCCGCGCTCCTGGTCTTTCCGCACATGGTCTTCAGCGCCTACGGCACCCACATCGACGACGACCTCACCGACCGCCTCATCACCAGCGGCATAGACATGTTCCTGAACCAATACGGCGCACGGCAGGCGTAGGAGACCGCGGCCGGCAGGCCGCAGACAGCCCGGCCAGTGTGACCGCGACGAGCCGGCGGACCGCCGAAAGGGCGGACCGCCGAAAGGAGCTCGCAAGCTCGTCGGAGGTGGCAGCGTTCCCGCGTCACCCGACCAGGTCAAAACGCAACAAAAGAGGGCGTAGGCTGACGAGAACGTCGTAATGCACCGCGGATGGGCGATGGAGGCGGCGCATGACCGACCCCTACGGCTTTCTCAAGGTCCCCCGTCGGCCCGTCCCAGCGCGTCCCGTCGAGGAACGGCTGAGCGACTGGAACGAGGTCTACGCGGGGCAGGCGCTGCTTCCGCTCGTGTCCGAGCAGGCGGGGCGCTGCATGGACTGTGGCATACCGTTCTGCCACAGCGGCTGCCCGCTGGGGAATCTCATCCCCGAGTGGAACGCGTACGCGGCGCGGGGCGACTGGCGGGCCGCGGCGGAGCGACTGCACGCGACGAACAACTTTCCCGAGTTCACCGGGCGGCTGTGCCCGGCGCCATGTGAGGACGCATGCGTGCTGGCCATCAATGCCGATCCGGTGACGATCAAGAACGTCGAGCAGGCCATCGCCGACCAGATCTGGGAGCGCGGGTACGCGCCACCGCAACCGCCGCAGCGGCTGAGCGGCAAGACTGTCGCCGTCATCGGCTCCGGGCCTGCGGGGCTGGCTGCGGCGCAACAGCTCACCCGAATCGGCCACACCGTCGCCGTCTACGAGCGCGCCGACCGCATCGGCGGACTGCTGCGCTACGGCATCCCCGAGTTCAAGATGGAGAAGCGGCACCTGGACCGCCGTATCGATCAGATGCGGGCGGAGGGCACGAAGTTCCGCACCGGTGTGAAGGTCGGCAGCGATCTGGACGCCACCGAGCTCAGGAGGCGTCACGACGCGGTGGTCGTCGCTGTCGGGGCCACGGAGCGGCGGGAACTCCCTGTCCCCGGCCGTGAGCTGTGCGGCATCCATCAGGCCATGGACTACCTGACCCTCGCCAACCGGACCAGGGAGGGCGACTACGCCTCGCCGCCCGTCACCGCCGAGGGCAAGCACGTGGTGATCGTCGGAGGCGGGGACACCGCGTCGGACTGTCTGGGCACCGCGCTGCGCCAGGGTGCGGCCTCCGTGGTGCAGCTGGACATCAACCCGGAGCCGGGCGACGCCCGTCTCGACGCCGAGCCCTGGCCCACGTATCCGAAGGTCTACCGGATCTCCCATGCCCATGACGAGGCCCGGGGGCGGGAGGGCGCGGATCCGAGGGTCTTCTCCTCCGCCACCCTCCGCTTCGAAGGGACCCCGACCGGCCATGTGCGCGCGCTGCGCCTGACGGAAGTGGAACCCGAGGCCAGAAGGCCGCGGCCGGACACCGAGCGGATGATCCCGGCCGAGCTGGTCCTGCTCGCCCTCGGCTTCTCCGGTCCCGAACGGGGATCCGGTCTGATGACGCAGCTCGGGCTCACATTGGACGACCGGGGAAACTTCTCGCGGGACGCCACTTTCGCGGCCGCATCGCCGGAACAGTCCGAACGAAAAGGCCGCACCAAGACGGACGGGGTCTTCGTCGCCGGCGACGCGGGACGCGGCCAATCGCTGGTGGTGTGGGCCATCGCGGAGGGACGGGCCGTAGCGGCGGCCACCGACCTCTATCTGACCGGCTCCACCGTGCTCCCGGCCCCGATAGCCCCCACGGACCGGCCCCTGACAGTGTGACCCGCCGGCCGATCCTTCCCGTGCGGGACGCCGGCAGGGGTACGTCCAAGCCTGACCGTCCCTCAACTCTCTGTACTCGGAGATGCTTAACCGGTAATCGGCCCAGTTGACGCCATTAACCGAATAGCTATTATCGCTCCCCCAGGTCTTGGTATGTGTACCCAATCGAGTTCGAGTGGCAACCCGACCATGGACGGCGGAGACTACAGGTGACGGTTTTGTGACCGGACTAGAGCTTACGAGCTCGTAGCTTCCGGATTGCTCGCTCCGGCCATCGAGGAGCGCGACGACACCGGGTGCCGGCCGCACTGGCCCATCGTGTTCGAAATTTCCTCAAAGAGAAATTTCATCAAGGGGCTCACATGGAAGATAAATCTGTCGAGGTTTTGACGCCCGGGCCGGATGAATCTGCAGTCGCCAACCGCAGGTACACCGGCCCGACGACCGAGGCCGAGAAGAACTTCGCCGAGGTGCTGGCTGACGTTGTGTGCGTCGAGCGGGTGTCGGTCGACAGCCACTACTTCGATGACCTCGGCGCCAACTCGTTGGTGATGGCCCACTTCTGTGCACGGGTCAGGAAGCGGGCGGACCTGCCATCAGTGTCGATGAAGGACATCTACCGGAACCCAACGATCCGAAGCCTGGCGGCGGCGCTCGCGGACGCCGCGCCCACCCCTGTCGAGTCGCCGGTCCCGGCGTCGACCGAGGTGGTGACACCGGCCGGCACGCTGCGGTACGTCCTATGCGGAACGCTGCAGTTCCTGATTTTCCTCGGATATTGCTTCCTCGCCGGACTCGTCACTGCCCGAGGCTACGAGTGGGTCTCCGCCGGCTCAGGTCTGAGCGACATCTACCTGCGGTCGGTCCTCTTCGGCGGCGTCGGCTTCGTCGGCCTGTGCACGTTCCCGATCGTGGCCAAATGGATCCTCATCGGGCGCTGGGAACCGCGTCAGTTCCCAGTCTGGGGCCTGACCTATCTGCGCTTCTGGACCGTCAAGGCGCTGGTCCACGCCAACCCGATGATCTTCTTCGTCGGCAATCCGCTGTACGTGCTGTATCTGCGGGCACTCGGCGCGCGGATCGGCAAGGGTGTCACGATCCACTCCCGCACCGTTCCGGTCTGCACCGACCTGCTCACGATCGGCGCCGGTACCGTGATCCGCAAAGAAACGTTCTTCCTCTGCTACCGCGCGCACACCGGGCGTATTCAGACCGGCCCCGTCACCCTCGGCCGAGACGTGTTCATCGGCGAGAAGACCGTGCTCGACATCGACACGTCGATGGGCGACGGTGCGCAGCTCGGCCACTCGTCCGCGCTGCACAGCGGCCAGGCGGTCCCGGACGGCCAGCGGTGGCACGGATCCCCGGCACAGCGCACGGAACTCGACTACGTGAGGGTCGCGCCGGCGCGCTGCGGCACGCTGCGCCGGGCCGGCTACGGCCTCCTCACCGTGCTCCAGGTGCTCTTCCTGTACGTGCCGCTGACCGTCGGGGGCACGTACATGCTGCTGGCCGAGGTCCCGGCGCTGGGCAACGTACTGGGCCCGGGCACGGTTGGGATCACGTCGCCGGAGCTCTTCATCGACGCGTTGGTCCTTTCCCTCGTGCTTTTCTTCGGCTTCGCCGTCGTGGGTCTCGCCGCATTGTTCACCATTCCGCGCCTGCTGAACCTGCTGATCAAGCCGGACAAGGTCTATCCGCTGTACGGCTTCCATTTCTCCGCGCACCGGGCGATCGCGCGCATGACCAACATAAAGTTCTTCAAATGGCTCTTCGGTGACAGCTCCTATATCGTCCACTATTTGCGCGGCCTCGGGTACGACTTGTCCCGTGTTGAGCAGACCGGGTCGAACTTCGGCACGGAAGTGCAGCACGAGACGCCGTACCTGAGTTCCGTCGGCAGCGGAACGATGATCGCCGACGGGCTCTCCATCATCAATGCCGACTTCTCGAGCACTTCCTTCCTCGTGTCCCGAGCATCGATCGGGCCGAACAACTTCCTTGGGAACAACATCGCCTATCCCTCAGGGGCCAGGACGGGCGACAACTGCCTCCTCGCAACGAAGGTGATGATTCCGCTCGACGGGCCGGTCCGCGAGGGGGTGGGCCTGCTCGGCTCGCCGTGCTTCGAGATTCCCCGGTCGGTGGAGCGCGACAGCCGGTTCGACCATCTCCGGGCCGGAAACGAGCTGCGCGGCAACCTCGCCGCAAAGAACCGCTACAACATCCGCACGATGGGCTTGTTCCTGTTCGTGCGCTGGCTGCACTTCTTCGGTCTCACGCTGCTCGGCCTCGCGGCCGTCGATCTGTACGGCGCTTTCGGGCAGGTGATGATCGCTGCGTCCCTGGCGCTCGCCCTTGGGTTCACCGCTGTCTACTTCGTACTGGTGGAGCGTGCCATCGCGGCATTCCGCGCGCTGCGACCGCAGTTGTGCTCCATCTACGACCCGAACTTCTGGTTGCACGAGCGCCTCTGGAAGGTGCCTGTCGAGTACTTCAATGTCTTCAACGGCACCCCGTTCAAGAACGTGATCTGGCGCCTGCTGGGTGTGCGGCTGGGCCGTCGAGTCTTCGACGACGGCTGCATTTTGACGGAGCGGACGCTCATCACCATCGGGAACGACTGCACTCTCAATGTGGGGAGCAAGATCCAGTGCCACTCACAGGAGGACGGCACCTTCAAGTCCGACCGCAGCACGATCGGCGCCGGCTGCACGCTCGGTGTCGGCGCCCACGTCCACTACGGCGTGGCCGTGGGCGACGGCGCGGTGCTCGCCCCCGACTCCTTTCTCATGAAAGGCGAGGAAATACCCCAGCACGCACGGTGGGGAGGAAACCCGGCCACGGAGATGCGAGATGCCCACTACCAGCCCGCAGCACCGAGGCGACGGTGAGTGAAGGGGGAAGACGATGGGAGTACGAGTGGAAGCCGACCGGGAGTTCTGGCGCGGTGTACTGGTCGCCGGTGGATTCACCGCGATCCCGCGGTGGACGCTCAATCCGGTGACGGGCGTCGCCGAGCACGAGGCGACGATCCCGGATGACGTCGTGGGAGTGTTGTGCCGGCTGGCGGAGGACCTGGCGGTACCGCTCGACTCGGTGCTGCTGGCCGCGCACGCCAAGGTACTCGCCGCGCTGTTTGGCGAGCACGAGGTCGCGACCGGCTACGTCGCCATGGAGGGCGGCCAACCGTTGCCCTGCCGGCTGACGACCGAACCCGATTCGTGGCGGACGCTGCTGCTGAACACCCATCAAGTCGAGTCAGAACTGCTGTCGCACAAGGACTTTCCGGTCGATGATCTTAAGGAAGAGCTGGGCCTGACCGAACCGCCGCTCGAGACCGTGTTCGATCCGGCCGGCGTCGGCGGCGATCTCGCCGAAGGCACAGCGCTGTGGGTGGGATTCTCGCAACACGCCGGCCAACTCCTGCTGCGGCTGCGGTACCGGACCGACGTGCTCGACGCGGACTGTGCCGCCAGGATCGCCGGCTATCACCTCACCGCACTCGCACTGATCGCCGCCGATCCGGACGCCGAGCACGGGCGGCAGAGCCTGCTCTCCGCCGAGGAAGTCCAGTTCCAGCTCGAAGGACTCGCCGGACCGCGCCGGGACCTGCCGGACCGCCGGTTCCACGAGCTGTTCGAACAGCGGGTGAGGGCACACCCGGACGCCGTCGCGGCCGTGCACGGCGACCGGCAGTGGACCTACCGGGAGCTCAACGTCCGTGCCAACCGGCTGGGACGAACCCTGTTGGCGCGGGGGCTGCGCCGTGAAGGTGTCGTCGCGGTGGTGACCGAGCGCAACCTGGACTGGATGGCCGCCGTCCTCGCGGTCTTCAAGGCCGGTGGCGTGTACCTGCCCATCGAGCCCCATTTCCCGGCCGAGCGCATCAGGGCCACGCTCTCCCGTGCCGAGTGCGGGCTCGTGCTGACCGAACCCGGCAGCACCACCACGCTCGGCCAGGCCCTCGACTCACTGTCCGGAGTCCAGACGCTCTTCGTCGACGCGGCCTACGAGGAGGACCATGCCGACGGTGATCTCGGCGTCGGCGTCGCGCCGGACCAGCTGGCCTACATCTACTTCACCTCCGGCTCCACAGGCGAGCCCAAGGGTGCGATGTGCGAGCACGCGGGCATGCTCAACCACCTCTACGCCAAGATCGACGACCTGGAGATCGGCGAGGGGCAGGTGGTCGCCCAGACCGCACCTCAGTGCTTTGACATCTCGCTGTGGCAACTGGTTTCCGCGCTCCTGGTCGGTGGGCGGACCCTGCTGGTCGAGCAGGAGGTGATCCTGGACGCCCAACAGTTCCTCGACAAGATCATTGATTGCCGGGTCGCGGCGCTCCAAGTCGTGCCGTCGTACCTCGAAGTCGTACTGTCCGCTCTGGAGCAGCGCCCCCGCCGGCTGCCGGACCTGCGGTGCGTGTCGGTCACCGGCGAAGCGTTGAAGAAGGAGCTCACGCAGCGCTGGTTTGCGGCCGAGCCCCAGATCAAGCTGGTCAACGCTTACGGGCTGACCGAGACCTCGGACGACACAAACCACGAGGTCATGGACCGGGTGCCGGAACGGGAACGGGTCCCGCTCGGTCCCCCCGTCAACAACGTGCACGTCTACGTAGTCGACGAGCACCTGTCACCGGTGCCGCTCGGCGCCCCCGGTGCGATCGTCTTTTCCGGAGTCTGCGTCGGCCGCGGGTACGTCAACGACCCCGAGCGCACCCGGCTGGCCTTCATGGCCGATCCCCACCGAAAGGGCCGGCGGCTCTACCGAGGAGGCGACTACGGCCGCTGGCAGCCCGATGGCAAGCTGGAGTTCCTCGGCCGCCGGGATACCCAGGTCAAGATTCGTGGCTTCCGGATCGAGATCGGCGAGATCGAGAACACCCTGTTGCGGGTGCACGGTGTCCGCGACGGTGCCGTGGTGGTCGCCGAGCGGGCCGGCCAGAGCAAGCATCTGGTGGCCTTCTACTCCGGTCGGCAGCCACTCGAGGCCGACGTGCTGCTGGACCGGCTGGCTGCGTCACTGCCCGAGTACATGGTCCCGTCCGCCTTCCACTGGCGGGAAAGTCTGCCCCTGACGGCCAACAGCAAGATCGACAGGAAGGCGCTGAGGGCGCTCGCCGGGGAGCTCGACGTCGTCGAGGACGACTACCGCGCGCCGAATACGCCCACCGAACAGCGGCTGGCGGTCGCATGGGCGAACGTACTCGGCATTCCGCAGAACCAGATCGGACGGCGGGACCACTTCTTCGACCGGGGCGGCACGTCGCTGTCGGCAGTGAAGCTGGCGATCACCCTGGACCGTGCGGTGACCCTCAAGGACGTCACCCGTCACCCGGTCCTCGCCGATCTGGCCGAGCTGGTCGACGGCAGGTCCGAGCGGCGCTCCGGGCTGCCGCAGTCACTGTCCGAATCGGACCGCGCGCAGGGGCCGCTACTTCCTACTCACCCTCCGACCGGGGCGGTCAAGGCAGTACTGCGCGCTGCCGAATGGCCGGTTTCTTCCTGAGCCGCGACTGAAAGGAAAACGAGATGTCGTCCTCAACCCCGACATCACTGCTCGACGTGGAGTCGAAACCCGGCAAACCTCCGATGCTGCGGGTCGAGGCAACCGTCGACGCGGCGAGCTGGGCGGCCGAGCAGCGGGACGCGTTGCGCGCCGTCGTCGCCGAGTACGGTTCGGTTCTGGTCCGTGGCCTGGGGCTGCGCGACGCGGCCGAGACCAGTGCCGTCCTTCAGCAGCTGGCCACCGCTCCGATGACCGAGAAGGAGGCCTTCGCCCCCCGTCAGACCTACTCCGAGGGCGTGTACTCCTCATCGCAGTGGCCGCCGAACCAGCCGATGTGCATGCACCACGAACTGAGCTACCGGCTCGAGTTCCCCGGCCTGATGCTGTTCGCGTGCCTCACTGCGCCCACCGAGGGCGGGGCCACCGCGGTGGCCGACTCACCGACCGTGCTCGACGCGCTGCCCACCGAGTTGACCGAGCGGTTCGAGCGGGAGGGCTGGCTGCTCACGCGCAGCTACAACGACGAGATCGGGGCGTCCTTGGCCGAGGCGTTCGGCACCGAGGACCGCGGCGCCGTCGAGAGCTACTGCCGTGCCAACGCGATCGAGTTCGAGTGGCAGCCCGACGGTGGACTGCGTACCAGGCAGCGCCGCAGCGCCGTGGTGCGACACCCGGTCACTGGCCGGCGCTGCTGGTTCAACCAGATCGCGTTCCTCAACGAGTGGACCATAGCCCCCGAGGTGCGCGAGTACCTGGTGGACGTCTACAGCGCCGACGGGCTGCCCTTCAATACCCGCTACGGCGAAGGCGACCCGATCGGCGAGGACGTCGTGCAACTGCTCAACCAGCTCTACGAGGACAACACCGCACGCGAGCCGTGGCAGGCCGGCGACCTGATGCTCGTCGACAACGTCCGCACCGCTCACAGCAGGGAGCCCTTCGAGGGACCGCGCGAAGTGCTCGTCGCGATGGCCGAGGAGGTGCGCCTGACCGACTGCTCGCCGACCGTCGAAGTGACCGCGGGATGACCACCATCCGTTCCACCCCTACGGAGTCCGCAATGTCCGAGCCGATCACTGTGCCACCGTTCGCGGTGATCTCCGGTGCCCAGGTTCAACGCGTGCTGCAGGGGCGCGAGAAGGAGATCGTGGAGTTGGTCGAGGCCACCTACCGGCTGCACAGCGCCGGTGATTCGGTGAACCCACCGTCCTACTTCCTCCGTTTCCCCGACCGCCCGTCCTCCCGGATCATCGCGTTGCCCGCCTCGATCGGCGGGGAGGTACGGGTGGACGGCCTGAAGTGGATCTCCAGCTTCCCGGAGAACGTGACGGCCGGCATCCCAAGGGCCTCGGCCGTGCTGATCCTCAACGACCATGACACCGGCTACCCGTTCGCCTGTCTGGAGAGCTCGATCATCAGCGCCACCAGGACGGCCGCGTCGGCGGCGTCGGCGGCCGAATGCCTCAGCCGCGGCCGGCCACAGCCGACGCGGGTAGGGTTCTTCGGGGCGGGCCTGATCGCCCGCTACATCCACACCTTCCTGGCCGGCACCGGTTGGTCGTTCGACGAGATCGGCGTGCACGACCTGTCCGCCGACAGCGCGGCCGGCTTCCGCTGTTACCTGGAGCAGTCGGGCACCGCCGGCCGGATCACCGTGCACGACAGCGCCGAGGAGTTGATCCGCCTCAGCGACCTGGTGGTCTTCGCCACCGTCACCGGTCGGCCGCACGTCAGCGACCTGTCGTGGTTCGCACACAATCCGTTGGTGCTGCACGTGTCGCTGCGCGACCTCGCGCCGGAGATCGTGCTCGCCTCGACCAACATCGTCGATGACATCGAGCACTGCCTCAAGGCCAACACCTCGCCGCATCTGGCCGAGCAACTCACGGGCAACCGGGACTTTCTGCACGGCACGTTGGACGACGTGATGGCCGGGCGGGTGATGGTGCCGGCGGACCGGCCGCTGGTGTTCTCGCCCTTCGGCCTCGGGGTGCTCGACCTCGCGGTTGGCAAGTACGTCTACGACGAGGTGGTCCGCTCCGGAGAATTGCACGTCATCGACGACTTCTTTCACGAGCTGAGCCGGTACGGATGAGCCGGCCGAGAGTCCAGGAGGCTTATGCAGGACTAATCCCAGGAGAGATCAGCGGTCAAGTCGCCGCAGGTCAGGGCGTACGAGACCGCGACCGCTGACGCAGGGCACCGTCTGGCTTGGTTGGACACAGGCTCCCGCCCGGAAGAGCGAGAAGCCTGCCCACGGTCGGATGGACGTTCCAAAAGTGCTCTGCTGTAAACGAGGAGACCATCGTGCCCGTCATATCCGTTCCCTACGCTTTCAATGAAGAGGAGCTCTACGTCGACCTTCAGTCGATCTTCGGGCACTCGCTCTTCCTGAAGTGTGAGGGCTTCAACTTCGCCGGTTCGATCAAGCTGAAGGCCGCGACCGAGATGGTGGAGACCGCTGAGCGGGATGGAGTCCTGACGCCGGAATCGATCCTGGTCGAGTCCTCGTCCGGAAACCTCGGCGTGGCGCTGAGCATGATCGCGGCGAGCAAGGGCTACCGGTTCCTGTGCGTGACGGACTCCCGCTGTAACCTGTCGACCAGGTTGATGATGGAGGCCCTGGGCAGCCAAGTACATATCGTCGCCGGACAGGATGCCAACGGCGGCTTCCTCGGCGCGCGGATCGACTACGTCCGCGGGCTGTGCGCCTCCGATGACCGTTACGTGTGGCTCAGCCAGTACACCAACCCGAGCAATTGGAAGGCGCACTACCGCAAGACAGCGCCAGAGATCGCACACCAGTTCCCCAGCCTGGACGTGCTGTTCGTCGGAGCCGGCACCACCGGGACCCTGATGGGCTGCGCGCGCTACTTCCGGGAGTGGCACCACCCGGTGCGGATCATCGCACTGGACAGCGTCGGTTCGGTGGCCTTCGGTGGTGCGCCAGGCCGCCGGATGATTCCCGGCCTGGGTATGAGCATCCGTCCGCCGCTGCTCGACGAGTCCTATGTGGATGAGGTGATACGCGTCGAGGAGGCGGACACCGTCCGTACCTGCCATCGTCTGGCCAGGCACGGATTCCTGTTCGGCGGCTCCACCGGCACGGTGGTCAGCGGCGCGATGGGCTGGCTGGCCGAGCATGAAGCGCGTGACCTCACCGCGGTGGCCATTGCCCCTGACCTGGGCGATCGCTACCTCGACACCGTTTACCAGGCCAACTGGCTGCAGGATCTTTACGGCGAGGGCGTGCTCAACTCCGACGAGGTGGCCGCCGATTCCTGGGCAGGCTCCCCCGCGCCACCGACGCGGTCGGGCCAGCGGCCGGACGTGCAGAGCGGCGACCGCAGTGGCAACCGGCGCCATCAACTCCAGGACCGTAAGACCTAGATACCACCCGTGCCTGCGACCTCGCACGGTCCTTGGCTGACCTGGTCCGCAAGCAGCGCGGGCACTTGCTCAACGACCGGATCCGTCAGGCCGAGCAGGACGCTCCCCAGCCCATGAGCGGCTTCGCGGGGGTTCCTCCGCCGCGGTCCGACGCCGTGTCCTGCCCGGCACCGTGCTTCGTCTCAGACGCCGGCCGCGTACCGCCAGAAGTCCCGCATCAGCGCGGGGAAGGTCGGTCCGCCCATCTGCAGCTGGCTGAGCATAATGGTGACCGCGCCGGTGGACGGTGTGACGTGAGCGGCCGTGCCGGTGCCGCCGACCCAGCCGTAGCGTCCCGGCACACTCCACGGTTCGGCGGCCTCGACATCGACCGCGCCGCCGAAACCCCAGCCCATCCCCTCGAGGAACAACCCGGCGGACTCACGCTCGGACGAGGTCAGGTGATTGGCGGTCATCTGCCGCACCGACTGGGGCGTGAGCAGCCGGCGGCCGCCAGATGTCCCGTCGGAGAGCAGCATCCGGCCGAAGGCGAGCCAGTCATCGACGGTCGAGACCAGCCCGCCGGCGCCGCTCGGGAACGCCGGCGGGCTGCTCCACTGCCCGTCGGGGGCGTCGACCAGCTCGAGACCACCCTCGGGATCGGTCCGGTAGTAGCCGGTGAACCGGTCGCGCTTGGCCGCCGGGACCGCGAATGCCGTGTCGGCCATCCCGAGCGGCTCGAACAGTCGCTCGGCCAGGAACTCGGGCAGCGGTCGCCCCGTGACCCTGGCAATCAGTACGCCCTGAAGGTCGGAGCTGATGTTGTACAGCCAGCCGTCGCCCGGCTGGTGCAGCAGCGGAATGCGGGACAGCCTCGCCATCCACTCGTCCGGCGCGGGGACGGTCTGCGGCTGCGGAGGCCCCTGCTTCAGCTCGCTGAAAAGCGGCGCGACCGCGGGCAGCGAGAAATCGGACGGGAAGCCGTACCCGGCACGGGAGCTGAGCAGATGGAACACGGTGATCGGCCGGACCGCCGGGACCACGTCGTCCACCGGCGCGGCCGGCGTACGGACAACGCTCGGTGACGCGAGGTCCGGCAGCCACTGCCCGACCGGGTCGTCCAGCGCGATCCGGCCGTCCTCGACCAGCATCATGACGGCCGCGGCGACGATGGGTTTGGTGATCGATGCGATGCGGAAGATCGAATCCCTGGCCATCGGAGCGGTGCCCTCGACGTCGACGGATCCCACGGCCTCCACCTCGACCCGGTCACCGCGGGCCACCAGACCCACCGCTCCCGGCACCGAGCCCTTGCTGACGTGCGTCTCCAGTGTGTTGCGCAGATCGGCCATGGCTCCACCCTCTCAAGTGTGCGGTCGGAGACAGGACTCCCGCCGCGCCGCAGAATCATCGGGCCGGTGCCGTCGGGGCCCGGTCATAGCGTTCGGCGTCTGAGCCGCGCGGTCCAGCCGCCTCTTTTCACGCGGCCAGCGGTGCGCGCCCGTGGCCGGCGTCACACCGGGCGCTGCGCCGCGGGGCGCGGCCGGGTCCGGGGGGCTGTGACGTGAACCAGAGTGGTGGGACGATAGCCACGCAGACCGGATCGGCGGTCGGTACACGTTTCCTTTGGGGCACTTATGAACGTCTGGCTCCCACTCCGGCTCTTCGCAGCAACGGCCGTGGCCGGCCTGATGCTCACCGCCTGCGGGGGCTCCGGCGGCCCCCCGACCGCGTCGGGATCGCCGTCCGCCGCACCAGGTACGTCCGCACCATCGCGATCGCCCGCCACGCCCGTCCCCGCCGCCCCGTCGGCAACCATGCCGCCGGGCACACAAGCGCCGACCACGGCCGCACCCGGTGACAGCGCGCCAGCACTCGGATCCGGGCGTCTCCAGCCGTTGTGGCCGTTCGCCACGCTCGCCGAAGCCCAGGCATGGCAGCGTGACTACCGCTCCAGCGGACACCAACCCTGGCATCTCGACCCGGAACAGACCGCACTGTCCTTCGCCCAGGGCTACCTCGGCTTCCAGAGCATCGACCGCATCACCGCACGCACCGTCAGCGGCTTGCACGCCCGCATCGGCGTCGCACCGCGCGGACCCGAGGGCGGCACCGCGGCGACCATCCACCTCGTTCGGTACGGCACCGGCCCCGACGCCCCGTGGGAGGTCGTGGGCACCGACGACACGACGTTCACCCTGACCATGCCCGGATACGGGTCGCTCGTCCGTTCCCCGATGCAGACCGGCGGCCGGATCACCGGCGTGGACGAGAGTATCCGCGTCCAGGTGCGCCAGCCGTCGTCCCCGACGCCGCTGGGCACCTCATGCTGCACCTCGGCGGGCGGCAACGGACAGCTCTGGAAACAGTCGGTGTCCTTCTCCGGCGCCCGCGACCGAGTACTCACAGTTGTCGCATCCACCGGCGGGCACATCGCCGAGGTCGAACGCTTCACCGTCACGGCGGTACGTACCGGCTAACCTGCTGACCTGATCACGAAGTGCTGGAGCGGGAACCGCGAACAGGGGCGAAATGGCGCCACCGCACTGCCATCCGCACCGCTCCGAAGCAATGATCCGCCTCGCGCTGATCGACCTCATGAGCCGCAGGCTCACTGCCGAATCCACGCCAAACCGGCGGGACCCGCAGCACCGGTCCACTCGAACAAAGGAAGAGCATGACGGCCGAGGCGTCCCCGCCCGCAGAACCTGGCGCCGACTTCTGGCAGGAACGACGGACCTGCTTCCTCACCACACCCCGCCCCGACGGCACCCCGCACCTCGTGCCCGTCGGCGTGACCTACGATCCCAAGACCCGCATCGCTCGTGTCATCAGCAGCGCCAGCAGCAAGAAGGTTCGTAACCTGCTCGCCGCCGGCCCCGACACGATCGTTGCCGTCAGCCAGGCAGAGGGACGTCGCTGGTGCACCCTCGAAGGCACCGCCATCGTCAGGGACGATCCCGCATCTGTAGCCGATGCCGAACGGCGTTACGCCGAGCGGTACAAACCGCCGCGCATCAACCCGACACGCGTCGTCATCGAGATCGCCGTCACCCGCGCCATGGGAACGGCCAAGCCGTCTGGCTGGTAACTCGGGGGCCGTGGCGAGCTCGTTTCTCCAGGGCCAAGTCGCGGAGGTCCGAAGATGGAGGCGGCATCCGCCGCGGGTGAGGCGGGCGGCGACGTGCAGGATGCGGTAGCGGAGCTTCCCCACCGCTCCGGCCCTCTCCCTACGGGAAGTTGGCGACGACCGACGGCACGGTCGACGTTCCCGAGGTGGGTGACCCCGTGTTGTTGATGACGTGCTCGTACTGCCCGTTGCCGCTGAGTGAGACGACGAGGAGGCCGTGGAACTTGACGCCCGGCTTCACCGGGGCCTGGAAGCCGTGGTCCTGCCGGATCGTCGGGTCCACGTTGTAGTAGCAGTAGCTGCCCATCCCCCAGCCTTCGTGCGTGTTCACCGAGTCGGCGACCTTGTAGGCCGCGTACCCCTTGGTACTGCCGTTCTGGACGGCGGCCTGGTTGGGTGCGTCGTAAGCCTTCTCGTTCTGGAAGAAGATCGTTCTGCCGCGCTCGCCGTACCACTCCACGTCGTACTTGTTGAAGTGCTCGACGAACAGACCGGTGGCGAGCAGGTCGTCACCGTTGACCCTGACCCCGTAGTCGGCGCGGTTGGTCTCCCAGCCCACGCCGTCGCCGTGGTCCGCACGCCACACCCAGGTGTGGTCGATGATCGCGTCGTCGCTGTTGACGACCATGCTGGTGGTGGCCTTTCCGGGGCCGGCGCCGCCAACCCGGATGAACACGTCCTGGACGGTGGTCGGGTTCGCCGCGTGGTCCGCCGACGAGCCGGCCGGTCCGACCTCCAGCAGGGTCGGAGAGTTGACCGGGCCCGCGTCGATCAGGAAGCCGGCCAGCTTCACACCGTCCACGTCGGCCACCTTCATGGCGGTCACACCGTTGTCCGGAATGATCGTGGCAAGCCCGAGGCCGAGCACCACCGTGTTGGCGCGGTTGACGTTGATCGTGCTGTCGACGTGGTAGACACCGGGCGTGAACACCAGATGCAGCCCCTGGTCCAGTGCCGCGTTGATGGTGGACGCGGTGGCTCCGGGCTTGACGACGTAGAACCTGCTGAGCGGGATCGACTCGCCCTGCGGCGTGCCATTGCCCCATGAGGTGCCGCGTGCGCCCACCCGCTTGGCGGGGGCGAAGACCTTGTACTCGTTGCCGTCCAGGTACAGGAAGGGCTTCTCGCGCGAGACCGGGGTGGTGTCGAGCGTGGTGTACGGCGGGTTGGGGAAGCTCTGCGCCGGTGCCCCCTGCACACCGGAGAAGGTCATGTTCCAGACGCCGTTGGTCCAGCCGCCGACCGAGCTGTCACGGGTGTACCACTGCTGCTGGGAGTACGGGCCGACCGTGCCGTCGATCTTGCTGTCGGCGATGTAACCGCCGCTGGCCCAGCCGTATCCGCTCGGCGCGAGGTTGAGCCCGCCCTTGACGTGCATACGGCGGAAGGGCGCGGCCTGGGAGACCGCCCAGCGATTGGTGCCGTTGACGGGGTTCAGGGCGAGGTTCTCGGCGGAGCGCCAGAAGTTCTGTGTGGCGTTGCCGTTGAACCAGCCGGCGTCGACCGTCACGTCCCCGTTGAACGTCGTGTCGTCCGGGTTCAGCCCCAGACCGGCGATGGAGGTGTAGAAGCCGATCTGGGCGTTGATGTTGTTGTAGGTGCCGGGCTTGAAGAGCAACTGGTAGCGGCTGCTGCCGAACTGCGCGGACTCCTGCTGGCGGAAGATCTGGTCGAGCCTGCCCTGGATGTCGGGCGTGGACGGGTCGAAGACGACGACGTTGGGGCCGAGGTCACCGCCGCCCGGTATCTGCGGTCCGCCTCCGCCGTCCGTCGTTCCGTAGACCTCGAACTCCCACAGTGAGTAGCCGTACTGGGTGGCACGGGCCGTGCCGTACACCCGGACGTAGCGCGCCGTTCCGGAGACGTTGAGCGTCTCGGTGCCTCCGGTGGCGGTGGTGGTGGAGTGCGCCGTGGTCCAGCTGGTGCCGTTTGTGGAGAACTCGACCCGGTACGCCGTCGCGTACGCCGTCTCCCAGGCCAGGACGACCTGGTTCACCGTGGCACTCGCACCGAGGTCGACCTGGATCCACTGCGGGTCGCTGAACGCGCTGGCCCATCGGGTGCCGTTGTCGCCGTCCACCGCGGCAGATGCGGGTGTTCCGCCGTTCTCCTGGCTGGAGGCAGTCACCGTCTTGCCCTGGGAGAGCAGGACGGGAGCCGCGTGCGCCGACGCGGTGGGCAGGATGCCGAGCACCGCCGCGACGAGGGCGGTGATGACGAGAGCCGTCAGCGTGCGGTGGTGCGCCGGGCCGGCGGGTGGGCGCAGCGGTTTGGCGAGGGTAGTGGGCATCAGCGGCTCCTGTGATGTCAGGGGTGGGGGTGAACGCGGACATGAGAGAGCGCTCTCTCACCCTTGTCGATGCTCAACCTGTCAGACAGCCGCGTCAATACTTGTGCACACGATCGTTGGCCAACTGCCCCTGGATGCCTGTTGTGTTCAGGATCTGAAGGCTCAGATCCGAGCTTCGCCCGGACTGGGCGGCTCAACCCCGTAACCGTTGCCGGGAGTTGAATCGACCTGTCCGCAACACTTGACGATTCAAAAGGTGGCGTCCACGCTCCCGGTTGCGGGCCTGGAGGCCCGCCGAGAGGCGACCCCGGGGTCGGCATGCCCGCCCGATCCGCTGGGCGGCAGCACCACCTGCCAGTACACCTCGGCGCGGCTGAACACCTACGGGAAGTTCACCTTCACCTACGGCAGGCTCGAGGCGCGCATCAAGGTCTCGGGCACCCAGGGGCTCTGGCCCGCGTTCTGGATGCTCGGAGCCGACTACTTCTCCGCCGGCCGGCCCTGGCCGTACTGCGGGGAGATCGACATCATGGAGCACGTCGGCAAGGAGCCGAACACCACGTACTCCACTCTGCACGCCCCGGCGTACTTCGGCGCCAACGGCTACGGCTCGCCCTACGCACTGCCCGGAGGCGGGGACTTCGCGAACGACTTCCATACCTTCGCCCTCGACTGGAACAGCAACGGGATGAAGTTCACCGTCGACGGCACCGTGATCCACACGGTCGACAAGGAGACATTGGAGCGGACCCCGTGGGTCTACGACCACCCCTTCTTCCTGATCCTCAACAACGCGGTCGGCGGCGACTGGCCCGGCCCGCCGGACGCCAGCACCCGCTTCCCGCAGAAGATGACCGTCGACTACGTGAAGGTCTGGCAGTAGGCCGGGGGCCTCAGGCCGACTCGCGTACCACCAGCGCCGGATGGAAGATCACCGACGGCGGGCGAAGACCCGGCTCGTTGATCTGCCGCAGCAGCAGCCTGGCCATCTCCGACGACATCTCCTCCACCGGCTGACGCACCGTCGTCAGCGGGGGGTCGCAGGCCAGGGCGGCGTTGCTGTCGTCGAATCCGACGACAGCAACGTCCTGCGGCACGCCTCGGCCCTCGCGGGCGAGCACCGGCAGCGCGCCCAGCGCCATCAGGTCGGAGGCGACGAACAGGCCGTCCAGGTCCGGCCGTTGGGCGAGGAGCTGCTTCATCGCGGCAGCGCCTCCGGCGTGGGTGAAGTCGCCCTCGACGCAGGCAACGTCGTCGATGCCGTGCCGCGCCATCGCGCCGAGGAACCCTTCGAGACGCTCCTGTGCGGCCGGCATGTCCTGCGGGCCCGCCACCGTGCCGATCCGTCTGCGGCCGAGCCCCACCAGATGGTCCGCGGCGAGCTGGACGCCGGCGCGCTGGTCCACCTCGACATAGGTGACGCCGGTGAGCTGCGCGCGACGCCCCGCGTGGACGGCGGGCAGCCTCGTGTCGGTAATCATCTGCGGCAGCGGGTCGGCCGCGTGCGCGGAGACGAGCACCACGCCGTCGACATGCCCCTGGCGCAGATAGGACAGCAGTTGGCCGCGGGAGACCTCGTCGTCCACCAGCATCAGCATCATCTGCACCCCGGCCGGGCGCAGCACTTCGAGCAGTCCGCCGACCACCCGCCCGAAGTAGGGGTCCGTGAACATCCGCCCGATGAAGGGAGTGGCGACGGACCGCTGTTCCTGCTCGGAGACCACGAGGGCTATGGAGTCGGTCCGCCGCGTCACCAGCGACCGGGCGGCGCGGTTGGGCACGTACTGGGTGGCGGCGATGGCTTCCTCGACGACCTGCCGGAGCGCCGCGTCCACCGTGGTCGCTCCGTTGATCACGCGGGAGACTGTGGCGCGGGAGACGCCCGCCACCCGGGCCACGTCCTCAAGGGTCACGGGACGTGTGGACGGGGGCACGTCGGCAGTCATGACCTCTTTATACCGGCAGGTACCGGCGGTGCGGCGGGCTGCCCCCATGATGGGTGGAGCCCACATCTAACCTGACAGGGGCCGCAGTCGGGCCAGCGCGTCGGTGCGGGCGGCGGCGAGATCCGCGGCGAGGCGTCTGGCCTCCGCCCCGGTTCCGCCACGGGACTCGGAGCGGGAGCACTGCCGGTCGTGGTGCTCGAACGCTCCGAGCCCGAAGCGGAGCCACGGCCGATCAACACCCTGGCCGACAAGCTCCTCGAGGTGCACACATGGCTGCGTTCTCAGCTGCGCCATGTGCGGGCCGAGGCGGACGCGCACCTCGCCTCACGCGCGGCGCAGGGGTCCGGCGGGGAAACAGCGCCCCAGCTGGGTTTCCAGATCCGACAGCACTGCCTCGCGTTCTGCGAGACCCTGACGTTCCATCACACCACTCAAGGACGATCTGGCCGCGCTGCTGGCCGACATCGGCACCGCCGATCCGCGGCTGGTGGGACGGCCTGATCGGCCCCGGACACGCGGTGGACACCGACCGCTGGTTCGTCGTCGCCCCGAACGTGCTGGGCGGCTGCCAGGGCAGTACAGGCCCCTCCTCACGGCGCGCCGACGGCAGTCGCTGGGGCGTCGCTTCCCGTTTCTCACGCAGCGGGACCAGGTGGCGGCCGAGGCGGCGCTGGCCGACCGGCTGGGCATCGACCGCTGGGCGGCGGTGATCGGCGGGTCGATGGGCGGGATGCGGGCGCTGGAGTGGGCGGTGTCCCGTCCGGGGCGCACCGAAGCCCCTGTTGCTGCTCGCCTGCCCGCCGGCGGCGAGCGCCGAGCAGATCGCCTGGGCGGACATCCAGCTCCGAGCCATCCGGTCGGATCCGCACTGGCGGGGCGCGGACGGCAACGGCCGACCCTGACCCGGCCCCCACACTCCCATCATGGTGGGCACGCGCACACTGACCCTCCGAACTGTGGTGTCCCACCACATGTGCCCTTGACCTGCGTCTTCCTACGGTGTGGCGACGCACAAACGTCCCCGCCAACTGTCCGGAAGTGGTGTCCATGGCCGCCCCCGCAACCGCTCCACCAGCTCCGAGCTCCCTCAAGCGCATCGTCGCCGCGAGTCTCATCGGCACCACCATCGAGTGGTACGACTTCTTCCTCTACGGATCGGCCGCCGCGCTGGTCTTCAACAAGCTGTTCTTCCCTGGCTCCGACCCGCTCGTCGGAACTCTCCTCTCCTTCCTCACCTACGCCGTCGGCTTCGCCGCCCGCCCCCTGGGTGCACTGGTCTTCGGGCACTACGGCGACCGGCTCGGCCGCAAGAAGCTGCTGGTACTGAGTCTGCTGCTGATGGGTGGGGCGACCTTCGCCATCGGGCTGCTGCCGACGCACGCCACCATCGGGACCGCCGCGCCCGTGCTGCTCACGGTGTTGCGGCTGGTGCAGGGATTCGCGCTCGGCGGTGAATGGGGCGGGGCCGTGTTGCTCGTGTCGGAGCACGGGGACGCCAAACGGCGCGGGTTCTGGGCGTCGTGGCCGCAGACCGGGGCGCCCGCCGGACAGCTGCTCGCCACCGGAGTGCTCTCCGCTCTCACCGCGTTGCTCTCGGATGCCGCCTTCACCTCATGGGGCTGGCGCATACCGTTCCTCCTCTCCGGTGTGCTGGTGATGGTCGGTTTGTGGATACGTCTCTCTGTCGATGAATCCCCGGTCTTCAAGGCGGCGCTGGCACAGGCCGAGGAGCGCAGGGCGGCCGCCGGGCAGGTCGAGAAGATGCCGCTCGTCGCCGTGCTGCGGCACCACTGGCGCGATGTGCTGGTGGCGATGGGCGCGCGAATGGCTGAGAACATCAGCTACTACGTCATCACGGCGTTCATCCTCGTCTACGCGACGACCGCAGTGGAGCTCAGCAAGCAGACCGCGCTCAATGCCGTACTCATTGCCTCCGCCGTGCACTTCGCGGTGATCCCGGCGTGGGGCGCGCTGTCGGACCGGATCGGGCGCAGGCCTGTGTATCTCATCGGCGCGATCGGTGTCGGCGCCTGGATGTTCCCGTTCTTCGCACTCATCGACACGGGCAGTTTCGGCAGTCTGCTGCTCGCCGTCACGGTGGGGCTTGTGCTGCACGGGGCGATGTACGCACCCCAGGCGGCGTTCTTCTCCGAGATGTTCGCCACGCGCGTGCGCTATTCGGGGGCCTCCATCGGTGCGCAGTTCTCGTCGGTCGCGGCCGGCGCTCCGGCTCCGCTGATCGCCACGGCGCTCCTCGCCGACTACGACTCGTCGACGCCGATCGCTCTGTACGTCATCGCCGCCGCGCTGCTCACCATCGTGGCCGTCGGCTGTGCGCGGGAGACCCGGCAGCGGGATCTGAACGCGATCGAGGCCGAGCCGGTGGACGACGGGCCGGCGGCTCGGCCGGCCGATGCGCGAACTGCCTGACAGGCAGACGCATGGCGTATGGGTGTGTGGCGCTGCGCGGGTCCCAACGGGGTCCGCGCAGCGGCGCGTTCAGTGGGCGACCGCCGCGGACATCGCATGCAGCCGCAGTGCCAGCTGGATCTCCAACGCCCTCGCCGGTGACTGCCAGTCGGAGCCGAGCAGCCGGCCTATTCGTTCCAGGCGCTGGGCCACAGTGTTCACATGGACGTGCAGGTCGTCCTTCGTACGGGCCGGGCTCATGCCGCTCGCGAAGTACGCATCGAGCGTACGGACCAGGTCGGTGCCGCGCCGCCGGTCGTACTCGACGACCTCGCCCATCGTGCGCCGTACGAAGCCGTCGATGTCGCCGGGGTCGGCGAGCAGCATGCCGAGGAACCCCAAGTCCTGTGCCGCGGCGCCCTGTCCGGAGCGGCCGAGCAGGCGCAGGGCGTCGAGGCAGCGACGCGCCTGTGCGTACGCGCCGGCTATCGGGCTCGGGTCGCCGGCGGGCGCGGCCACCGGTGAGGATGCGCCGACAGTGACCAACTCCCTGAGCGTGCCGCCCAGTTGCCTGGCGGTCTGGCGCGCGACGTCGGACGCACTGTCGTCGGGGCCGAGCGGCAGCAGCAGTACGGTGCCGCCGTCGCGAGCAGCCGCCAGACCCGAACGGGTCGCGGCCAGGTGTGAGGCGGCGGACCACAGACGCTGACGGTCCGCGGTCTCTCGCTCGGCGGCAGCGGTGTCCCGTCCGGTCGAGTCCCGGACGGCCGAGTCCCGGTCCGCGGCGTCCGTGCCGGGGCCGTCAATGCGGGCGGCGAGCACCACATGCGGGGCGTCCAGGTCGGCCCGAAGCCGCGCAGCCCGCTCACGCAGCAGCCGCGGGTCGCGGTCGGCGGCGTCGAGGAGGTCGTCGAGCAGCTCGCCCCGTACACGCTGTTCGGCGTCGTGGGCGGAGCGCCGGGCGAGCAGCAGCAGCGAGGTGACCATGGCGGCGCGCTCCAAGGTGCGCAGGTCGACGGGATCGAGGTCCCGCCGGCTGCGGAGCACCAGGGCGCCCAGCAGCTCGCCGCCCGCCGAGACCGCTGCCACCCAGTCGTCTCCGTGCCGTATCGCACGGCCGTCGGCGCCGGTTGCGTCGAGGTCGTCGTCGGTGAACTCGACCGAGCCTTCCAGGACTTCGGACAGGGCGGCGGCCACGTCATGAACGCCTCCGCCGCGCAGCACCACCTCGGTGAGCCGGTCGTGGACCTCCGAGGCACGCTCGATGACGCCGCTGTGATCCCGGATGATTTCGTTGGCCCGCTCCAGCTCGGCAAGCGCCGAACGGGTCTCCGCCAGCAGGTTGGCGGTGTCGATGGCGACGGCCGCATGGGCGGCGAAGGAGGCCAGCAGCGCGACCTGTTCGCGTTCGAAGACTCTCGCGCGGCGGTCCGCGGCGTAGAGCACGCCGATCACTTGGCTGCCGAGCGTCAGCGGCACCCCGAGGATCGCGACCAGGCCCTCGTCGCTGACGGCCGTGTCTATCGCCCTCGTGTGCTCGAAGCGGGCGTCGTCGAAATAGCTGTCGGTGACATACGGTCGGGCGGTCTGGGCGACGAGCCCGCCGAGCCCCTCCCCCATGCCGAGCCGCAGCTGCTGGAAGCGCGCCGACACCGACCCTTCCGTGACCCGCATATAGGTGTCGCCCGCCGACGGGTCGTTGAGGCTCAGATACGCGACCTCGGTGCCGAGCAGCGAGCGGGCGCGCTGCACGATCGCCCGGAGCACGGCGTCGAGGTCGCGCAGACCCGCCAGGTCGTGCGCGGTCTCGAAGAGCGCGGACAGCTCGGCCTCACGCCGTCGCCGCCCCTCCAGCTCGGCGCGCACCCGCAGCGCGAGCTGCTTGGCGTGCTCGATGGCGGCGAGCTCGTCCGGTGCCGCGCCGCTCGCGCGGGCGAGCAGCACGGGCCGGTCGTACGCCTCGGTGGCGGCACCGCGTGCCAGGAGCTCCAGGTAGGAGGCTTGATCGTGGGACATGGACACAGGATTACCTGCCGTACGGGTGGTCGCACCAGCCCTGTGGACGACGAAGCCGTTGTGGACAACCGCGTCACCCCAGGCAGGCGGCCGCGGGATGTCGCGGGAAGCCCAGGATGTCTAGTCCCGTACTTCGCGGGTCGTTGATTCGTATGGTGTGACCGGTCCGGGGGTGTCCTGGGCCGGTCGTGTGGCGTTGGGTGGGGTGTGTCGA
>NZ_JBSFMS010000074.1:0-33365 GCF_053599675.1 Streptomyces sp. NPDC000880
CCAGCCTAACAGTGGTGGGACCCAGGTCCCGAACGGGTGTGAATTTGGATGTTCACTTCGCCGTTGGCATCGGCGCCTACTCGTCCTTCGGGGAGTAGATCTCCCGGTCCATGTGCATGGTGACGGTGAGGTGCGGGTGGGCCTTTGCCCACTTCCAGCCCGTCACCGTGGAGTTGATGTCGCTCACGAACACGTGGTCCGCGAGGTCGAGGCGCAGGTCCGGAAGGGCGACGCGCTTGGCCATACGGGACAGCAGTTGCGGCCGGATCTCCCGGTACCCACGGTTGAAGATCTTCTTGTGGAAGGCGTTGGCGGCGTTGGTGTGTGCCCGCTGGACGGACGCGACGGCGAGCTCGGGGGTGATGGACTTGCGGTTACGGGCGGCCACGCTGCGGGCCCTGCGCAACACCGCGCGCGGGGCGCGGTAGACGAGGAAGCGCTCGCCGCGCGGGATGCGCAGCTTCTTCTCGGCGGCCTCGATGCTCACCACGGGGACGCGGGAGTCCAGCTGCGCGCGCTGCCAGAACTGGCCCCCCCTGCCCGAGACCAGGGTGACCTCCACGCCCACCTCGGTCAGGTAGTTGGCGAAGTCGACGATGCGGCGCGGCCTGGCGGGCGGCGTCAGCGCGAGGATGACCGCGCGGCCGACCGGCTCGGTGCTCTCAGGGGCCTTCTCGTTCTGCTTCTCCGTGACCGTCGCGGCGCTCTCGGCGGGTCGCGCGGGCTGCTCGGCCAGGGCCGGGAGGGGCACCTGCGCGGCGGGCAGCGGGGTGCCCTCGTAGACCGAGATGAGCTGCTTGGCCACCGCCTCGGTGCCGAACCGGCTCTCCAGCACCTCACGGGCCGCCGGCAGGTCGATCCCGGCCGCGTCCTTCCTGAGCTGCCAGTAGGCGTCAGCGATGACCCTCGGGTCCTCGCTGACGTCCATGAACGCGCCGGCCTTGGACTCGATGCCGGCCAGGCTCTCCTGCGGGCCACCGCTGCGTGTGGCGAGGACGGGCAGGCCTGCGGCGACGGCCTCCACGACCGTCATGCCGAACGTCTCGCCCTTGCTCGCGTGCACAAGCAGATCGTGCTTGTGCATCAGCGCGTTGACGTCCTCGGGGGACACGGGCGGCAGGATGCTGACGCGGTCGCCGAGGCCGAGTTCGTCGGCGCGGGCGAAGAGGTCCTCCTCGCGGGGCCCGTGGCCGACCAGAGTGAGCGTCGCCCGCGGCTCCTTCTTGGCCACCAGAGCGAAGGCCTCGAGCAGCTCGTCGACGCCCTTCGGCTTGATCAGCCGGCCGACGTACAGCCAGTTGAGCAGCTCGGCCGAGCGCTGCGGACCGGGCGTGAAGCGACCGAAGTCGATCATGTTCGGTACGACGCTGAGCTTGTGCGCGTACGCCGGGAACTCCGCGGCGATCTGCTCCCGCAGCCGGGTGCTGACGCACAGGAACGCGTTCGCCCGCTCCAGCACCTCGCCGTACAGCTCCCGGGCGGCGGGCTGCGCGAAG
Organism: Streptomyces sp. NPDC000880; assembly: GCF_053599675.1. Classification (NCBI taxonomy): domain Bacteria; kingdom Bacillati; phylum Actinomycetota; class Actinomycetes; order Kitasatosporales; family Streptomycetaceae; genus Streptomyces; species Streptomyces sp. NPDC000880. Next base: position 1,497 of record NZ_JBSFMS010000074.1, read on the forward strand.
ACCTTGTCGAGGAACGAGGAGTGCTCGGTCACGACCACCCGCGCGTCGGGCTTGGCCAGGTGCAGGGCCAGCACACCGCCGTAGATGCCGGTGTGGGCGTGGACGAGGGGGGCCTCGATCCTGCCCGTGGGCAGCGCGGGCAGCATCGCCTTCTCCTGGGTGGCGACCCAGGGGCTGTAGTTCTTGCGGTGGGGGAGCGGCACGGGGACCCGGACGACGGTGCCCTCCGCGGACTCCACGACGGGGATGAGGTCCGAGCGCTCCTGGAGGCGGTCCACGGTGACCTTGATCGCGTCGTTCAGCGCGGGGTGCGCCCGGCCCGACCAGTCCTCGGTGTGCAGGACGGTGACCCGGTCGAACTGGTCGGCCACCGCTGCCGTCATCGCCTGGACGAACGATCCGGCATACGGGTTGTTCGACGAGGGGTACCAGGGGGTGATCACGGCGAGGTCCGAAGGCTCCGCGGTGTGACCGTCCGTGTTGGCGGGCTCCAACTCGAGCGTGAGCTCCGGCCGCCGCCGGATGGCCGCCCAGGCCGTCGGCAGTGCGTGTGCGTCACCGGCGATCAGCCGCTCGGCCGTGGCGAAGGGCCCCGACTTGTCACCGACCAGCTTCTTGGCGGCGGGCCATGCCGAGCCGTGCTTGTCGAGGGGGAGCCGTACGACTTCCACGCCGTCCAGGGGCGAGAGCTCACCGGCGGTCTCCGCCCACTCCTCGCAGTCCGCGACGACCAGCACGACCTGCGAGCCGGAGGATGCAAGTTCCTTGACATGCTCGCGTGCTGCCCGTACTCGGTACGTTCCGAGCGCGAGATAGAGCACGTGGCTTTTCATCTGGTTCCCTTCGCACAACATGACGCAGGGCCCCAGGGTATCGAAGCCCGGGGCGGGCTCTGCGGCGAGGAGAGGGTGGGAGGAGACGTGGCGTGGAGCCGGACGGGTGCCGGTTCCGGTCGTCCCGGACGGGTGTCAGTTCCGGTCGTCCCGGACGGGTGTCAGTTCCGCTCGTCGAGGACGCCGTCCTTCTCCACGTACACCGCGCCGGTCCGCGGGCACTCCCACACGCCGGACTCGTCCGCGCGCTCCACCAGACGGACACCGGCCTTGCCGACCCAGCCGATCTGCCGGGCGGGCACGCCGACGACCAGTGCGAAGTCCGGTACGTCCTTAGTGACGACCGCGCCCGCCGCGACCATGGACCAGCGCCCGATCCGCACCGGGGCGACACACACCGAGCGGGCACCGAGCGAGGCACCGTCGGCGATCTTCACGCCCACGGCCTCCCAGTCGCCGCCGCGCTTCTGCTTGCCGTCGGGGTCGACGGAACGCGGGTTGAGGTCGTTGGTGAGCACCACGGCGGGACCGATGAAGACACCGTCGCCGAGCTCGGCGGGCTCGTAGACCAGCGCGTAATTCTGCAGCTTGCAGTTGTCGCCCATCGTGACGCCGGTGCCGACGTAGGCGCCCCGCCCCACGACACAGCCCTCGCCGAGCCGCGCGCCCTCACGGATCTGGGCGAGGTCCCAGACGCTGCTCCCGGCGCCGATCTCGGCGGTCTCGTCGACCTGGGCGGTGGGCTGGACCCTGTAGTTCACTTCTCTGCCTTCCGGTGCGCGGCTTCGCCGGGCGAGCATACGGGGTGCCCGCCCATGGGCCCGTGGTCAGGGCGACTGCGGCCAGACGAGCATCAGGTAACTGCCGTATGCACTCGACACCAGGGTGGCAGAGGCGAGGACTGTGTAAGTCACGGTAGGACGCGTCGCTGCAATCACCCGCGCCAGCGGCAGGAGCAGCGGAAAGGCGGGCAGGATGAAACGCGCCTTCGAGTGGAAGTAGCCGGCGCCGCCGATGGCGATGAGCAGGAGGACGGCGGCGTAGATGAGGAGCACGGCAGGCTGGCGCTGCTGGAGACAGATGATGAACAGCACCACCGCGACGGTGACGGCGCCCGAGGCCACAACTGTGTTCAAAGTGATAGGCAGCTTGGAGAACAGCTCAACCATGCGGTGCAGCGTGAAGCTGCCGCCGTCGAAGGTGCTGCCCCACTTTTCCTGGACCACGAAATAGCCGTCCCAGCGGCCTGCGCGGTAACCCACCCACACAAACCACGCGAACCAGCCAAGGGGCGCGATCACGATGCAGGCGACGAGGGGCAGTATCCCTGACCGGCCTGGCGCCGTCGCCCGTGGCTTTCTGATGGCTTTGGCCAGGGCCCACATGGCCGAGATGACCACCGCCGCCACGACTGCGGCGCCGGACGGACGGGTCAGCCCGGCGAGTACGGCCAGAGCTGCCGCGGCGCCCCAACGCTGCGTGAGGACGGCATACAGCGCCCAGGCTGCGATGGCGGTGAAGACGGGCTCGGTGTACGCCATCGACTGGACCATGGCGTGTGGAGCGATGCCCCAGAGCACGACGGTGACCACGGCGGCTTTGCGTCCGACGAGCAGTTCGGCGATCGCGAAGATGCCCCAGGCGGCGAGGACGGCGAAGAAGACGGCGATGCCCCAGGCGATATAGCCCGTGGGCAGCGGAACGATGGTTGAGACCCCTCGGATCAGGGACGGGTACAGCGGAAAGAAGGCGTACTTACAGAGCTCGCCCTGGACTTGGCAGAGACCGGTCATGGGGGCCGCATAGCCGTAGTCGGCTATGTGCACGTAGTACTGCGTGTCGAACTTGGCCGCGAGGAGCTGACCGAGACTGGGTCCGCCTTCTCGGATACGGGAGGCCACGAAGGCCACGCCTATGGATCTGACCAGGGCGTACGCAGCGAGCGCGGGCAACGCGCGTATCAGCGCGTTGCGTATTCGCGCCGATGGGGAGTCGCCCCGGCCGTGTCGTCCACGAGGAGCGGCAGGTCTGGAAGCCGCAGGGGCCGGTGTCGTCTGCAGTCCCGACATCTTCGCTCTCTTTGCTCTTAAGTGCTGTGCACGCCATTCGCAGGCGCCCCCACATCCACCACAGAAATAGCACAGAGAGGCGATGAGGCGTGATGTCGATCAGATAACACGTGCTTCAGGAGCGGCGCGAGAGCGCTTTGAGGCGGGCGGAAACGCCCCACGCTGTGACCCGCCACAGAGCCTCCGCGACAATCGCCCGGCTCATCTTGCTGTCGCCGCGCTCCCGTTCCACGAAGGTGATCGGGACCTCTGAGACCTTGAAGCCGGCCTTCACAGCACGCCAGGCCAGGTCGACCTGGAAGCAGTAGCCCTGCGAGGTGACGTTCTCCATGCCGAGCCCTTCGAGAGTCTCTCTCCTGAAGGCACGGAAGCCGCCGGTCACATCGCGAATCGGCACGCCCAGCAGCACCCGCGAGTAGAGGCTGCCGCCGCGGGAAAGGAACTCGCGCGACTTGGGCCAGTTCACGACACTTCCGCCGGGGACCCAGCGTGAGCCGAGGACAAGATCTGCCTCCGGCAGCGCCTCCAGGAGCCGGGGCAACTGTTCGGGCTGGTGGGAGCCGTCGGCGTCCATTTCAACGAGAACGCCGTAGCCGTGATCGATACCCCAGCGGAAGCCTGCCAGGTAGGCCGCGCCCAGGCCCTCCTTGCCGCGACGGTGCAGGACATGCACGTGATCGTCGTGGCCGGCGATCTCGTCGACGATCTTGCCGGTGCCGTCAGGGCTGTTGTCGTCGGCAACGAGGATGTGCGCCTCGGGTACGGCGGTCCGAACCCGCGAGACGATCAACTCGATGTTGTCTGCCTCGTTGTAGGTCGGGATGATCACCAACACCGTGCCCATGTGCCCCACTGCCCGCCGGTCACCGTCTATCACTGCTTCACCTCGTGCTTTCGCCGGCGCGGTTGAACGAGCCCGGCTGGTTCACGTGAGCATACGGGCGGGTGGCGCCTGGGCGTCGCGAAGGTGACTGGCCGAATTCCGAGGATGCACACCAAGTACCCCAGTCTGTGGTTCAACTGTGATGAATTTGTGACCACTTGTAAAAGGATCAAGTCGGACATGATCCCTTGTGGTGATCCATGTGTCAGGCAAGAGTCGATCCCCGTATTTCCTGAGTTGTAGGGGTGGGGATTTATCGATGTCCAGGGTGGGGGATGCCTGGCGGCGCGGCGCTGTCGGCATAGCCATCGTGGCGTTGCTCTCTGTGGGTACGGGAGCGATGTCCACGCAACAAGCGTCAGCCGCAGCCACGTGTGTCGGCGGCGTCGAGAATGACTTCAACGGCGACGGCATTCGCGATGTGGCCATCGCGGATCCCCTCGCGACCGTCTCAGGAGTGGAAAGGGCGGGAGCGATCCACGTCGTCCTGGGCGGCGGCAAGGGGACTGTCGAGGTATCGCAGGACATGCCCAATGTCTCCGACGCGGCCGAGGAGGGGGACCAGTTCGGATTCTCGTTCGCTGTGTACGACGCGGACCTGGACGGCTGCAGCGATCTGGCCGTGGGCATCCCGTACGAGGACGTGGGCAGCACGCCGGATGCCGGGCTCGTTCATCTCATCTATGGCTCGACGGCCGGTATCGGCCAAGGCACCCCGTCCAAGGGCTTCCGGCAGGGCTCCGACGGGCTCCTGAGCGACGCTTATGAGGCCGAGGACTGGGTCGGATACTCCGTCGCCACGACCATTTCGGCGTCGAACAATGTCTACCTGATCATCGGCATACCCGGCGAGGACGAGACCGGGAAGCCGGACATGGGCAAGGTCAGCTGCGTCTATGGCCCGGACCAGAAGGTTGCCTCCATTACGCAGGACAGTCCTGGCGTCTGGGAGACCGGCGAGGCCTACGACCAGTTCGGCGCGTCGGTCGTCGCGACGGGACAGGTCTTCGTCGTGGGCGTACCAGGCGAATCAATCGACACCGATCTTGCCGCAGGCGCCGTGATGGCATTCCGGCCCTCACTGAACACCGACGGGATCCCGGCGCCGTCCTGGGGCATGGGCCAGACCCGTGAGCCGGGTAAGGAAGCGTCCGCCGAGTCCGGGGACCGCTACGGCACCTCCATGGCCATCGCCCCGTACCGCCCGGCGGGCGCTACTGCCGCCACCGACTTCCTGTTCGCAGTGAGCACGCCCGGAGAGGACCTGGCCGGCGCGGCAGACGCCGGAGCTGTGCAGATCTACCACGCGACGGCTGCGGGCACTATCACCGAGCTGAACTGGCTCGACCAGAACACGGCCAATGTGGAGGGCGAGGCCGAGGCCGGCGACTTCTTCGGCCAGCGCCTCACTGCGGTGAACACCACGCCCAGCGTCGTCGGCACCGCGTCCACGATGCGCCTCGCCGTCGGTGTTCCGGGGGAGGAGTCCTCGGAAGAGCACCGCGACAAGGGCGGTGTGCAGGTCTTCCCGATGCTCGGTGCCCCGGGCACGGGTGACAGCTGGATCGAGCCGGGCGCCGGCATCCCATCCACGCCGTCCAAACAGCTCCTCGCCGGCCTGAGCGTCGCGAGCAGTCCCTCGATGCTCTACGTCGGCATCCCTTACGGCCCCACTGAAGGGCGCGCCGTGTACGGCTTCCCCTGGAACGTGGCGACGGGCGGTGCCCCGACCCAGACCTGGAAGCCCGGCGAAGGCGGCATCCCGGCCGGTGGCGTCGCGTTCGGCGCCGTCGTCCGATGACCGGCCGCGCGGGTCCCGAGGAACTGATGTGAACAGCAAGGGGAGTGGAAACGTGTCCACGCGGATACGGCGCAGCACACTGCTGCGTGGCGCGGCTGCGGCCGCGACGGCGGGTGCCGTCCTCACCGCCGGCCTGGTCGGGCTACCGGTGCCGGACAAGGCACCGAAGGCCCAGAACGCGGCGGCCTCGGGGCCGTCCGAAACCGAGGACCAGGCACGGGCCTTGGCCCGTAAGAGCGGTCAGCGAGTGGAGGTCGTGGGCCTGCGCACCGAGCGTCGCGAGATCTTCGCGGAGCCCAACGGCACCTTCACCGCACGGGAGTACACAGAGCCGGTGCGCACAGTGCGCGACGGCAAGTGGACACCCATCGACGTCACGCTGATCAAGCGCACAGATGGTTCCCTCGCGCCCAAGGCGACCACTGTCGGTTTGTCGTTTTCCTCCGGCGAGGCGGGCAAGCCGTTCGTCACCATGCACCGGGCGGGTCGGGAACTGTCGCTGACCTGGCCGTACGGCAAGCTCGCGGCCCCAGTCGTCAAGGGGAACACGGCGACTTACGCCGACGCGCTGCCCGGCGTCGACCTGACCGTACGGGCCGAGGCCGACGGATTCGGCCACCTGCTCGTCGTCAAGACCCCTGAAGCAGCGTCGAACCCGAAGCTGGCCAAGCTCGACCTCGAGCTCAAGGCCGACGGCCTGAAGCTGAAGGAGGATGCGTCCGGCGCCCTGCGGGCGGAGGACGCCGCCGTCGGCGGCACCGTCTTCGAGGCGGGCAAGCCGACCATGTGGGACTCCGCAGCCGTCAAGGAGGCCGCGACCAAGCCCCAGGGCACCAAGGCGGTTGCCAAGGCCCTCGCTTCCAGCGGGGCCGAGGCCCAGAGTCGTACCCAGGCGCCGGCCGCCGCACTGGAGGGTGCGGGCGGAGGCGGCAAGACCGCCCGGCTGGGGGTCGAGATCGCCAAGGGCAAGCTCACGCTCATACCGGACCAGAAGCTGCTCACTTCGGCCGACACGGTCTTCCCCGTCGTCATCGACCCGATCCAGCGCACCACCTCACGCACCGCGTGGACCGGCGTGATGTCGGGCATGCCGAGCGAGCAGGACTGGAAGTACGCAGACAGCGCCGGCGTGGGCAAGTGCCCGACCGACTACAACCCGGTGTCCTGCAACGGTGTTGGTGTACGGCGATTGCTGTTCACCATGCCGATGTCTTTCTACAAGGGCAAGCAGATCCTGGGCGCGACGTTCTCGGCGCGCGTGGCGCACATCTACAGCGCGTCGCCGACGGCCGAGCCCATCCGGCTGTACCGGATCGGCGGCAAGAACTACTCGATCACCTCGTCCAGCAACTGGTCCAACACCCAGGACGACTGGACGGACCACATCGGGACCGTCGACAAGGCCATCTCGCCGACGTCCTGCTCCAGCCAGGCGAATCTGCACTTCGAGAGCGGCGCCACCGGCGAACTGACCAGTGAGGTCAAGGCGGCTGCGGACGGCGGCTGGTCGTCGATGACCCTCGGACTGAGGGCTGCGGACGAGAGCCGATTCGCGGAGTGGAAGAGGATCTGCGGCAATGCGTACCTGTCGATCAGCTACAACACGCTGCCGTCGCAGACCTTGACCAGCTGGATGTCCAGCAACCCGGGCGGTTCGTGCAAGGTTGGAAGCTTGCGTCCGTACAGTGAGGTACCGCCGCTCCTCACCACCGAGGCGCGCGATCCTGACCATGTCAAACCATTCACGGATCAGGTAAAGGTCCAGTTCAAGGTCGAGTGGACCAACAGTGCTGGTGCGCCGCAGTCGTACACGGCCGACACGGTTTACATGTCACCCAATCCAGGAACGAAGTTCGGGCACACAGTTCGGTCCACAATCCCGCAGAACACAGTTATCTACTGGAGCGCCCGGGCCTTTGACCGGGACGGCTGGGGACCGTGGAATGCGCAACGTTGCGAATTCGTCTATGACGCGACGTTGCCCGGTAAGCCGAATGTGCTCTCCCCGGAGTACCCGGCCGACACCGTGTACCACGACGGCATAGGCACCTACGGCACCTTCACCTTCACGCCCAACCCCAATGACACCGTGCCCGACACGGACGTCGTGAAGTACCGCTACGCCTTCGACTCGAGCGCGTCCCCGGCCACCACTGTCGCCGCGACCACAGCCGGTGGCCCGGCCTCGGTGACTTGGATGCCCACTCGCGACGGCCTGCACTGGCTGGAGGTCATCGCTGTCGACAAGGCGGAGAACCCAAGCACTCTCCAGCGCTACGAGTTCCGGGTCAGCGAGGGCAAGCCGGTCGCCGGCCAGTGGAACCTCGCGGACGAACCCGGCAGCACCGAGGCGCATGACGAGCGCGAGGCCTTCTCCGCGAATGCCGGTAGCGGCGTGACCTTTGGTTTGGACGGCCCGGGTGGCACTGCCGACTCTGCGGCGCACTTCGACGGCACATCCGACGCGTACCTCGACACCGAGGAGACCGTGATCGACTCGTCGAAGGGCTTCAGCGTCAGCGCCTGGGTGCGGCCCACCGCGCTCGACCGCGACATGGCGATCGTCAGCCAGGACGGCACTGGAGAGCCCGGTTTCACCCTCGGGTACGACTCCATCGGCAAGACCTGGTCCTTCTCGGTCCCTGTCACCGACGTGGACACCATCGGCGAGTGGAAGGCCGTTTCCACCGGCCTGACCGCGGTCAAGGACCAGTGGGTTCTGCTGACCGGTGTGTACGACGCGCAGAAGACAGAGCTGCAGTTGTACGTGAACAAGGACCTGAAGGGGACCGCCCAGCGCCCGTCGGTGTGGAAGTCGTACGGCCCGCTCCAGATCGGCCGTTCCACGGCCAAGAGCGGCTATCGCGACCAGTTCACGGGCGACCTCGCGGAGGTCCGGGTCTTCGACCGGATCCTGCCCGCTGCCCAGGTTGCCGAACTGATGACTGTCAAGCCGGACCGCAAGGGCTACTGGCAGCTGGACACTGCGACCAACGGTGTTTCGGCCGAGACGGGCAAGCCGAGCGGTTCCACGACCGTCTACGGGCCGGCCCTCAATCTGTCCGGTAACGCGTCGATCTACCGCCCGGACCCGGACCCCTTGATGGATGACACTGCGGCCCTTGTCGGAGAGGGGCATTTGCTCCTGGCCGGCGACGGAGGTTATGCGTCCACAGCTACGGCTCCAATCACCGGAGGCACGAGCTTCACTGTCTCCGCCCGAGCCCAGCTCACCTCGCTGGACCCGGAGAAGGCGCAGACCGTGCTGTCCCTGCCGGGAACGAATGCCAACCGGTTCGCGGTTCGCTACCGCCCCGACGCGGAGGGCGGCAAGTGGGAGTTGGCCGTGGCCAAGACAGACACGGCCGGAGCCGAGGTGGTCTCCTTCGTGGACGATGAGGCACTGCCCGACACGGGCGGCGACGGCCAGCACCTGGCAGTCGTCTATGACGCTGTCGCCAACGAGATCCGCTTGTACGTGCAGGGCCAGCTGGCCGCCACGGCCAACGGCGTCGACACCACCTTGTGGGCCGCGAGCGGCGGCCTTCAAGTGGGCCGCTCGGCCATCGGCGACAGCGAGTTCTTCGCCGGTGCCCTTGACGAGGTCCGCGCCTACACCGGTGCTGCCGACCCGGTCAGGGTCCGGCAGATGGCTATAGCCATAGCGCAGCCAGAGCTGTAACTACTTGCGGGTGTGCCGACTTCGACCGCGCCGTCGGCACACCCGCGAACTCGTCTTCTTCTTGCTTCCCATGTCCCTGTTTTGACCCGTGGAGTTCTGTGATGTCTATACGTGGCCGCTTGCTGAGCCGCCGCTTGCCCAGACATACAGTCGCCGCAACAGTGCTTGGGCTTTCCCTGGCACTGTCGGCTTCCTCTGTCCAGGCTGTTGCCTACGCTGATGAAGAAGGCCGGGGAAGACCCGGTGTCCAGGACTTCGGTGACCCTGTCGAGGGCACCGAGGGCAAGGTCAGGCTCCGCCCCGCCGACCCCGCCCGCAAGGCTGCGGTGAAGCAGCTCGACAAGGCCGCCTGGCCGGCTCAAGGCAGCGCGGAAGTGCCGGTGTCGGACGTCGGCGTCAAGACCCCTGCAGAGGTCAAGGCCGGTGGTCTGCCCATATCCGTCACCGCGCTCAAGGCTGCGAACAAGGCCAAGTCGGCCACCGGGAAGCCGATCCCGGCGCCCGGCAAGATCAAGGTTGATGTCCTCGACCCCAAACGGGCCGCCAAGCTCGGAGTCGGGGCCGTTCTCCGCGTTCAGCGCTCGGATGACGGGTCGCAGGCCGCCAAGGTCCGTCTGAACGTGGACTATTCCGCCTTCGCCGATGGCTACGGTGGTGCCTACGGTGCCCGCCTTCGGCTTGTCCAGCTGCCCGCGTGTGCGGCGGTCGCCCAGCCCGGCAGCAAGGCATGCCCCGAGCTGCCCAAGCCGCTGGCGACGGTGAACAACGCGAAGGACCGTACGGTCTCGGCCGATGTGGTGGCTGCGCCAGCCCAGTCCGGTACGTCCACCATGGCCGTCCAGGGTGAATCGCTCGTCGCGCTCGCGGCAGGTTCGTCCTCTGCCCAGGGCACCTACAAGGCGACCCCCCTGTCCCCGTCGGCGAGTTGGAGCGTCGCCAACTCATCGGGTGGCTTCAGCTGGAACTATCCGTTGCGCTCCGTTCCCACGCCGGGCGGTCTGATGCCCAGCATCGGGCTCGGCTACTCGTCCCAGTCCGCCGACGGCCGCACCTCCGCGACCAACAACCAGGGCTCCTGGATCGGTGAGGGCTTCTCGTACGACCCCGGGTACATCGAGCGCCGCTACAAGCCGTGCTCCGACGACGGCCACACCGGGTCCGGTGAGCAGTGCTGGGCGTTCGACAACGCCACCATTCTGCTCAACGGAAGCTCGAGCGAGCTCATCAAGGACGACGCCACCGGCGAGTGGAAGTTCTCGTCCGACGACGGCACCAAGGTCGACAAGCTGACGGGTGCGACGAACGGTGACAACGACGGCGAGCACTGGCGCGTCACCACGTCGGATGGCACCGAGTACTACTTCGGTCTGAACCGCCTGCCGGGCTGGGCCGCCGGAAACGAGGTGACCGATTCCACCTGGACGGCCCCCGTCTTCGGTGACGACTCGGGCGAGCCCTGCTACAACGCCACGTTCACCAGCGCCCACTGCAAGCAGGCCTGGCGCTGGAACCTTGACTACGTCAAGGACACCCACGGCAACGTGATGTCCTACTACTACGCCTCCGAGACGAACCAGTACGCCCTCAACGGCAAGACGGACGTCAACGGCACGGCGTACCACCGTGGCGGCTATCTGCAGCGGGTCGACTACGGTCAGCGCGACGGCCAGGTCTACGCGGCCAAGGCCCCGGCGCGCGTGGTGTTCAACACCGCCGAGCGCTGCCTGCCCACCGCGGACTTCGACTGCGCCGAGAGTAAGCGGACCAAGGCGAATGCCGCCTACTGGCCGGACACCCCGGTCGACCAGGAGTGCAAGGCCGACACCAAGTGCACCGTCGGACAGACCTTCTGGACGACCAAGCGGCTGACCGGCATCACCACACAGATGCGCAAGGACGCCACGACCTACCAGGACGTGGACGCGTGGACCTTCACACACTTCTTCACCGACAACGGTGACGACTCGAAGACGCTTTGGCTGTCGCAGATCGATTACGAGGGCAGAGCTGGCACCTCTGCCAAGCTGCCGACTCTCGAACTGTATGGACAGCAACTGGTCAACCGCGTCGACGCGATCGGTGACAATCTGGCGCCGTTCCACCGCTTCCGACTCGTGTCAGTACTGAGCGAGACCGGTGCCCAGCTGGACGTCAACTACGCGCCGACGAACTGCACGAAGGACGCGCTGCCCAAGCCGGGCGAGTCGACGAAGCGCTGCTACCCGGTCAAATGGGCGCCGCCGGGCTATATCGACCCGATCACCGACTGGTTCCACAAGTACGTGGTCGCGGAGATCGTCGAGACGGACCGCACGGGAGGCGGCGACAGCCTCGTCACCCGCTACGACTACCAGGGCGACGCGGCATGGCGTAAAGCCAAGCCGGACGGCATCACTGAGGACAAGTACCTCACGTGGGGCGGCTGGCAGGGCTACGGCAAGGTCAAGGTCACCAGCGGAAGCGCCGACAACCAGACATCGCGGGTCGACTACACGTACCTGCAGGGCATGGACGGCGACAAGGACCCGGCCGGCGGCACCCGTTCGGTGAAGGTCGCCGACTCCACCGGCGCCGAATACACCGACGCCGAGGAGTTCACCGGCCACCAGCTGGAGGCGGCCACTTACGACGGCTCCAAGCTCGTCGCCAAGACGATCAGCACGCCGTGGAAGTACAACACCGCCACGCAGACCAGGAGCTGGGGCACCACGCATTCGGTCATCGTCAGGTCCGAGACCGAGCGCGGTTTCAGCCTGATGTCCAACGGCAGCTGGCGAGAAGCCAAGACCACCACGAAGTACGACACCGCGAACGGCACCGGCCGCGTCACCGAGGTCGACGACCAGGGTGACGTCTCGACTCCGAACGACGACACCTGCACCCGCACCTGGTACGCGGACAACGCCGGCGAGAACATCCTTTCTCTGCCCTCGCGCAGTGAGTCGGTCGGCGTCAAGTGCTCGGCAACCCCGGACCGCAAGACGCAGGTCCACGCCGACGAGCGCACCTCGTACGACGGCAAGGCGTTCGGCGAGGCGCCGACCAAGGGCGACGCGACCACGACGGAGCGCCTGACCTCGCACAACGGCACCACCGGCACCTATCAGGTCACCGGCACCACGACCTACGACGCCTACGGCCGTCCGCTCTCGCAGAAGGACGCGTCCGCCGCGGAGACAAAGACGGCCTACACGGACGTCAACGGTCTGATCTCGCAGGCGAAGAACACCAACGCGCTGGGGCATGTCACCACGACCGACTACGCCCCGGCCTGGGGCATGTCGGCCGGCCAGACGGACCCGAACGGCAAGCGCACCGACCTGGCCTACGACGGCCTCGGCCGGCTGACCTCGGTCTGGCTCCCGGACCGGGCGAAGACACAGACGCCGAGCATCAAGTACTCGTACAACGTGCGCCGCGACAAGGTCGTCGCGATCAAGACCGAGAAGGTCGAGATCGACGGCTCGTACGGGGCGGAATACCAGCTCTACGACGGCCTGCTGCGGCCGCGCCAGATGCAGACCGAGGGGCCCGGCGGCACGCGTATGGTGGCCGACTCGTTCTACGACGGCACCGGCAAGGTCAAGAAGACCAACTCGACATACAACGCGGCCGGGGCTCCTTCCGACGAGCTGCTGATCGTCCACAACGGTGAGGTGGGCCAGCAGAGTCTGCTGGAGTACGACGGTCTGGGCCGGCCAACGGCGCAGATCATGGCGGTCTCAGGGGTCGAGCAGTGGCGGACCACGACGACGTACGACGGCGAGCGGACCACGGTCGACCCGCCGACCGGCGGTGTGCCAACGACGACGATCAACGACGCGGCGGGCAACACGAAGGAGATCTGGCACTACCGGGGGGCTTCGCCGAGCCCGCTGTCGGGGTACGACGTCACGAGGTACACGTACACGCCGAAGGGTCTGCTCGAGACGGTCACGGACGCCAAGGGGAACGAGTGGCGCTACGAGTACGACCAGCTGGGGCGTCAGACGAAGAGCGTCGACCCGGATTCAGGAACGTCGACCACTGCGTACGACGCCCTGGACCGTCCTGCCGCGGCCACGGACGGACGGGGCAAGACCATCTCCACGGTCTACGACCAGCTCAGCCGCCCCGTCACGACCTGGCAGGGTGAGCCCACCACGGGCACAAAGCTCACGGAGACGCGGTACGACAAGGCGGGTTGGCTCGGGCAGCCGTGGGCCAACCTCAGCTACGTCTCTCCGACCGAGTACTTCGGTTCGGTCGTCCAGTCGATGGACAACTTCTACCGCGCACTCAAGACCGCCTACGTGGTGCCGGCCTCCCAGGGCTCCCTGGCGGGTACCTACACGTTCACCTCTGCCTACAACCGTGACGGCACCACTCAGTCCACGGGTCTGCCCGCCGCGGGCGATCTGCCCGCCGAAGGTCTGGTCTACGGGTACGACGAACTTCAGCGTCCGACGACGATGACGGGGTCCACCCCGTACGTCACCAGCACGCTCTATTCCAAGACCAGCCACCTCCAGCAGCTGGAACTGTCCACCGGCAGCGGCAAGAAGGTCTGGCAGACCTTCGCCTACGAGACCGGCACGGATCGACTGACCCGCTCCGTCGTCGACGTCTATGGGGCGTCCGCTCCGGCCAGGGAGTCGAACTACTCCTACGACCAGGCAGGCAACGTCCTGTCCATCTCGGACACCGCGAACACCACCTCGCCGGACGTCCAGTGCTTTGCCTACGACAGCCGCCAGCGGCTGGCCGAGGCGTGGAGCCCAGCCTCCACCGCGGCGGACGCGTCCGGGAACGGCACCATCGGCTCGACCGCACCGGTCGAGGGCAAGGGCCCGAAGGCATGTGAGGCGGCCGCGAGCGCGACTCCGCTCGGCGGGCCGGCGCCGTACTGGAAGTCGTACGTCACCGACGCCATCGGCAACCGGACCTCCGACACGGTGCATGACACGGGGCTCAACCCAGTCAACAACGTCACCCGTACTTACACCTATGGTGCGGCGGGCGCGGCTGGTGACGGCCCACACCAGCTGACCAAGGTCGTGGAGAACACCCCGACCGGCGATCGTCAGTCGACGTACGAGTACGACGAGACGGGCAACACCACCACGCGCACCATCGGTGGCGACGCCCAGACGCTGGAGTGGAACGGCACCGGGAACCTCGCCAAGGCGAAGGAGACTGACGGCTCCGAAACCACCTACCTCTATGACGGGGGCGGCAACCGGGTCCAACGCAAGGACTCTTCGGGCACGACGGTGTACCTGCCCGGCATGGAGCTCAAGCTCTCGGCCGACGGCACCAAGAAGGAAGCCACCCGTTACTACTCGCACGCCGGCCAGACGGTTGCCGTCCGCAGCAACGACGGCAAGGTCTCGTTCATCGCTTCCGACCACCACGGCACGGGCGAACTGGCCATTGATGCGGCCACGGGCGCGATCTCGCAGCGCCGCTTCGACCCGTTCGGAGTCGAGCGTGGTGAGGCGACCGGCAACTGGCCGGGTGAGAAGGGCTTCGTCGGCGGCACGATCGACAAGTCGACTGGCCTGACTCACTTGGGGGCCAGGGAGTACGACGCGGTCATCGGCAAGTTCATCTCCGTCGACCCGCTGATCGACTACACCCAGCCCCAGCAGATCAACGGTTACTCCTACGCCAACAACAGCCCCGTCACTCATGCCGACCCGAGCGGCATGGCCATCCCGGAGTGCATGCAGGGCCTCATCGAGTGCCGGGGTGGGCTGCCCGTCACCGGCGGCAAGTCCGACCCCGTCAAGGGTGCCCAGAAGAACGCCGACGAGGCCGCCGGCGCGGTCTCGGGTGCGGAGCAGCAGCAGTCCGCGGCCAAGCAACGCATCAAGTCGGCGGGCAAGGCGCTCGTCAAGATCGTCCGGGACATCCTCGGTATCGACGCTGCGCTGGACTGCGTCTCCAGCGGTGACATGGGCGCGTGCGGTGAGACGGTGCTGAACATCGCGGGCAGCTTCGCCGGCGGTCTGGCAGGAAAGATCCTCGCGAAGTACGGCGCTCCGTGGAACTGGGCGAAGGGGGCCAAGCTCGCGAAGCGAGTGGTCGGCCTCGTGGGCGATCTCATCGGCGGGGTCAGGGATCTGTTCAAGGCCAACAAGGCCGTGGACAAGGCGAAGGACGGGCTGGCCAGGGCGAAGGACGCACTGGCCGCAGCCAAGAAAAAGGCTGCGGCAGCCCTCAAGAAGAGCGAGCCGGAGTGTCATAGCTTCCTGCCCGGCACGTACGTGCTGCTCGTCGACGGTACGCGCAAGCCGATCGAGGACGTCGCACTCGGTGACAAGGTCACCGTGACCGACCCTGAGACTGGCAAGACAACCATTCGCGAGGTTGCCGGCACGATCGTCACCGAGGACGACAAGCACTTCGTCGACCTCACGATCGAGGGCGAGTCGGGTGAACCGGCAGCGCTGATCGCCACGACGACCCACCCCTTCTGGGTGGTGTCCGAGGGCGAGTGGATCAAGGCGGGCGATCTCGAACCCGGCATAACGCTGCGCACCCCGGACGGCGACACCGTCGAGCTTGCGGACACCCGCTACTTCGAGAAGCGCCAGCGTACGCACGACCTCACGATCAACGGCATCCACACGTACTATGTGCTGGCGGGGGATACACCGGTCCTCGTTCATAACTGTGGTGAAGTTCCCGACACCCTCTATCACTACACGACTGAGAAAGGGATGAACGGAATTCGTGAAAGTGGCGAGCTCTGGCCGTCCACGAAGGCGGCAAGGCCGACTGACGCAAAATATGGCGATGGTCAATACTTCACGGATATAGAGCCAGGGACTAAGCGTCCTGGCCAGCTCGCCAGGGGTTTGCACGGAACTCCGTGGGGAGGGCAGAGGTACAGCCACTATGTTGCGATCGATGTTCGTGGACTCGGCGTGGTGAAGGCGCCTGATCGCGAGGGCGTGTTCGTCCTTAACGGAGGCGTACTCGACGTGTCGAGTAGGATCGTAGGTTACGGTAGGGGACCGATAGGGCCATGAAGTACCTCAAGGTAGTGTGGCATCACGACTTTCCTGACGAGCCCGTGACTCTCTTCAGTGAAATCGACGATGAGCGATACGAAGTGCGCAAAGTCGAGGTATATCGGGATGGTCGATGCGACTTCGCTGATTCGGTTACGTCGAAGGGGACAACGATGCTTGGTGAGATTGCGACACCGAGCGTCGAGGAGCTTGCCGAGCTAGAAGAATTCACCCCGTCGGAAATAGAAGCAGGAGAGTTCGAGGATATCTGGCGATATGCCACACGGAATTAGTCTCCGTTTCTGTTGTCGGCGGACTCGCCTGGCGAGGATCTTTCCGCTGCTTGAACCGAGTACGGCCCAGCGTGGATAGATGCGATCTTGCATAGAAGCCCCTCCCGGGTTCCTGGGAGGGGCTTTCTCGGGTTTTTGACGGCAACGCTGACGGCAACGTCAGCGGACGACGGCTGCGGACGACGGCTGCGACGGGTGGGTCGTCGGGGTCGTCCTCGGTCGGGCCGAGGGCGTCGCTCAGGGTGTCGATGGGCTTGGCGTTGGAGGCGGAGTCGGACGTGCGCGTAGACGGCGGCGGTGACGCCGATGTGGGCGTGGCCGAGGAGTTCCTTGATCACGACGAGGTCGATGCCTTGCTCCAGGAGCAGGGTGGCCGTCGAGTGTCGCAGGTCATGGAAGCGGATGCGGCGGAGCCCGGCCCGGTTTAGGAGTTGGCCGAAGCGGCGGGTGAGGTTGGCGGGGTCGAGAGGCCCGCCGGTCGGGGTGGTGAAGACGAGCCCGCTGTCTGACCAGGCAGTCCCGGCGACTCGACGTTCCTCCTGCTGGCGCTCCCGGTGGTTCTTGAGGGAGTGGACGCATTCGGTGGGGAGGGCGATGCGGCGTTCGGAGGCGCGGGTCTTGGTGTGCAGGGTGGTCAGGCCGCCAGCGCGGGTGCGCTGGAGGGAGCGGTGGACGCTGGCGGTGCCGGCGTCGAGGTCGAGGTCTTCCCAGTGGAGGCCGAGGAGTTCGCCTTTGCGGAGTCCGGTGCGCAGGGCGAGTTCGTACAGGGCGTGCAGTCGGTCGCCGCTGGCCGTTCGGAGGAACTGTCGGGCCTCGGCCGCCGTGAGGGGCCGGAAGCGTCTGGGGCGGGGCGCGGCGGTCTTGACGTTCCGGGCGACGTTGCGCGGCAGTTCGTCCTCGCGGACGGCGTGCTCCAAGGCGGACTTGAGGACCGAGTGAACGTACGTCACGGTCAGCGGCGACAGCGTCTTGCCGCAGCACTGGCCGATGGCGCAGCAGCGCCGCCGGTTCGCGTCCTGTTCCTGGGCGCAGCACTGGCAGGTGGTACGGAGCCGGTCGAGGAAGGTGCGCACGTCCCGGGCCGTGAGCCGGGCGACCTTCTTGGCGCCCAGGCCAGGGATGAGATGGAGGCGGATGCAGGCGGCGTAACGGGTGTGGGTGTTCTCCCGGAGGTGATGGACGGCGACGCTGTCCAGCCAGTACGTCACGTAGGTGCCCACGGTGCTGTCGGCCGCAGCGATGGGGAGGCCGCGATTGCTGGCAGCGATCTTTTCGGTGAGCTTGGCCAGGGCTTCCTTGCGGGTGGTGCCGTAGACGTGGATGCGCTTGCGGGTGTTTCCGGGGGCGAGGAGGTATCCGGCGGCTTCCCAGCGGCTGTCCTTGCGCTGGTAGACGGTTCCGTCGCCGTTGGCGCGGACGCGGCGGGAGGCGGGAGGCGGGGGTGTCGCGGGGTGTGGTCATCAGGCGGCTCTACCTTTCTGATCACGGGTTGCCCCCAGCCATTCGTAGGGTTGTGGCACCCAGGGGAGCGGGGTGTGGCTTTCAGGCTGGCTGCCGTTCGTGGCTCCGGAGGCTTGGCCGCCCCGCTCCCCACGACGACTCGGCCGCCGATTGGGAAGTGCGAACTGGTCGCTGTGTACTGGGTGCTGCCGTCTGGGCCGTCGAGCCGGATCACGGCGTGGAAGTGGACCAGGCCGCGCTGCTGGTACTCGGCGACCTTGGCGAAGGACACGCGCAGGACGGCGCGGGCGGCTTTCTGGGTCAGGCCGAGTCGGGCGGCGATCTCACGGCGCAGGTAGATGGTGAAGCGGGCCACAGGGCGGAGGCGTGGGCGTTGAACAGGACCGCGCCCGCGTAGTGTCGTAGGTTGCCGGGGTCAGCGGCGTACCCAGGAGGGCGTCTGTGGGTTCGTGGAGCTGGCGGCAGCGGCAGGGCCGGATGTCGCCGCCTGGGGTGGTGGGGCGGTTGTGGACGGGGCCGAAGGAGGGGGCGGTGAGGGTGGCGAAGACGCGGGGGTGGGTGCGGACGGTGTCGGGCACGTTCTTGCCGCCGGACAGGCCGGCGCGGATGAGGTGGTAGGTGTCGGCGGCGTAGATGCGGGAGCAGGCCGGGCAGCGGGAGGCGCGGCGATTGGGTGACCATGTCGGGGTGTGTCCCTTCTGTCGGGGCATGACGAACCAGGCCCGTTGGTGGGCTTGGGTTGCGCGAGGGTGATTGGGCTGGCGGGGCGCGGGGCTCAGAGCTGAGCGAGCGCTCGTCCACCCCCAGCTCCCAACGTGTCAGGTCCGCGAGCGGGCGGCCGGTGGGCAGGTGCCCGGTCGGCGTGGTCAGCGGATCGGAGCGCACGACGCGGATCACCACCTTGCCGGGGCCGTCCGGCAGGACGGAGACCCGCGTGCACCGCCAGGCGTCCGCGAGGAACCGTGCGGCCTTCTGGTACTCCTCCAGCCCGACCTGTGGGCAGCGTGCGCGCCCGGACGATCACGCCGAACCGGTCCGGCGTCACCTTGATCCGGGGAGTGAGCACCCGAGGCGCGGGGGCGGGGCCGTCCTTCGGTGCGGTGATCTGCGCCAGCAGGCGCCTGGCGGGATCTTGAGCCACCTGCCCGCGTCGGGACCCGCGTCGGGCAAGGACAGGGGGCCACCCGGACTATTGCGGGCATGCCCAAAGCCTGCCCGAGTTGCCCGCCAGCGTACGGCCCCCTGCCCATGCCCGACCCCAGCACGGACAGGACACCGGCCCAACGTCCCGCCAACCCTCGCGCGGGAACGTGCGCGTCACGGGTGGCCGGCGTCGAGAACTACGGCAGGAGCGCGAAGGCGGGCACGTGGTTGGGGCGCACCACGCCGAAGTGGCGGCGGTCCAGGGTGGCGACGTTGACTGTACGAAACTTCTCGGCAACCGCGACGACGAAGGCGTCAGCGGTGCCCAGGGGAAGGTCCGAGTACCGCTCGACGAGCTCGGCAGCCCGGCTGACCTCGGACGGAGTGACGGATACCAGCTCGTAGACGCCGTCCGCCACGTCGCGTAGGAAGTCGGCTTCGGCCTTGGCTCCGGCGCGGCTGAAGAGCATGTAGCCGATCTCGGCGAGGAGCGGGGAGGGCAGCAGCAGCGGGCCGGGGAAGCTCTGGAGGAGATCGACGCACTGCTGGTGGTGGTCGTCCTTGCGGTTGGCTGCCGCCACCACGGGGCCAGTGTCGATGACGATCACGCGCTGCGAGGCTCCTGACTGGCCCACGCGTCGCGCACGATCTCCTTGGCGCGCGCGCCAAGGTCGGGCTCACCGTCGAAGACGGCGGTCGTGCGGAACCGGCGGCGGGGACGCTCGCCGCGCTCCACCTCGGCCCACTGCCGCAGCAGCTCTATGGCGTCGGGCAGTCGGTCCTCCGGCACCGCGTCGAGCAGGCGGTGTGCTTCCTCGCGTACGGTCATGTGCTCATTCTAGGGGTTGAGGCCGCTCCTAACCCAGGAGTCGCCCCAGCGCTCCGGCGGCGAAGAAATGGTGTAGACCTCTGACGGCAGCGGTGACGGCAACAACCACGGACTCCAGCGCACAGCCACGGACGCCAGCGGACCGCCAAACCGCCGCTGACCTGCGAAGACGCAGGTAGAGGTGGGTCGCGTAGCACACGTACTATGTGCTCGCGGGCACCACACCGGTCCTGGTCCACAATTGTGGCGGAAGGCAGTGGACAGCCTGGACCGACTCGTCGATCAAGCTCGGCAAGTCACGCACCATGTCCGTGTACTGCGCCTCCCGAAGCTGCTCGAGAGCTCGCTGAACACCGGCCCGGATGAGCGCAGATGGACGGGGCGCTGTCTTCCAGTCGAGAGCGACATCCCAGTTCTCCATGCCCTCACGGATCGGCTGGATCAACGCATCCATGCGGTCCCGCCGCAACTCTTCGGCATAGGGCTGCCCCAGCAGATCCGACGTAGAGAGACCCAGCGCGCGGGCGCAGGCAGCTACGAGGGCCGGTGAGGCAGGCTTCTGCCCGCACTCAACCTTCGACAGCAGCGACTTGGAGACATCGGCACGCAGGGCCAGCCCCTGCTGCAGCAGACCCCGCTGCTTACGGAAACGGGCGATCCTGGCCCCGGTGTGCTCCTCGAAGCTCTTCGGCGCGACGAACTCCGTTCTGCGGCAACTCTCAAAGCGGTACCCCCGACCAGCGGCTACAGATGATGCGAACCGGTATCGCCCCGGGACTCCCACGGACCCGCTCGCGGACAAGGTCAAGGCACCCTGGTGGCGCGGGTTTCGCGGCACAGCCGCAGCTCCTCCCAGCGGCGGATCGCCCGTAAGGCGCGGCTCCCACGAGCTGCCGCCGACCGCTCAGTTACGGCGCCGCTGGGCCCAGGCCTTCCGCAATTGGACCCCGTAGAAGAGTGACGCTGCCGTCGGCACCAGCGTCCGGTACCAGCTCACCTCCGGCGACAGCCAGCCGTACACCCCCGCCGGGATCAGGATCACCAGTGCCACGATGCGCAGCACCCACCAGCGCTTCGGGCGGGGGCTCGGCAGGGCCGGAGTGCCCAGGTCCGTCGACATGGTGTCGCGGATGCCCTTGAACACCCCGCGGCGGGCGAGGAGTTGGGCACCGTCCAAGCCGGCCAGGATCTCGTCGCGTTCGCCGAAGCCGTCCGGGAGCGGGGGCAGCCCGAGCGCCGTGACCAGCTCGGACTGGCGCTGGGCCGGGCTGTTGGTGCCGCGCAGCAGGGTGACCAGCGGACGTGGGTCCGGGACCGGGAAGACGGTGGCCAGGGCCTGCGCGGTGGCGGTGGCCTCGGCGTGGTCGGTGACCGGGGCGGCCGGGTCCCACAGATGGGAGGCGACCCGCTTGCCCTTGTGGAACAGCGTGAAGCCGTAGCGGTCGGCGGTGCGGCGCAGGACCAGGGCGGGCCACTTCTCGCCGGTGGTGAAGTTGTCGGCGGCGGCCGTCAGCAGCTCCTCGCCGGCCGCGAGGGTCGCCCGTCTGCCTGGGGTCGGGTCGGGGACGAGCTCGACGTAGCTCATCCGGGACGGCGCGGGCGCGATCCGTAGCGAGACGCCGCACATCAATGCCGCCTCGGCGACCTCGTGGGGCGGGACGGCGGCTATCGCGAGCGAGCGCGGCGCGGGGACGGAGGGAAGGGCGGCCGCCGGCGTCGCGGGCTGCGGCGGGCGGCCGAAGAACGGGGTCTGCGACGCGACCTGCATCCGTACGCCCAGGCGGAACTCCAGGAACTCCTTGCGGGCTTCGCCGACGTACCCCCACGGGAAGCTGCGCGCGTGCACGCCGATCGCCCGGAACACTTCCAGGGCCTCGGTCCAGCGCTCGGCGAAGATCAGCATCAGGGCCAGGTGATTGCGGAAGCCCGCGGCGTCGGGGTCGCCCGGCTCGTACCAGCTGGAGAGCTCCAGCGCGCGGGCGACCGCCGCCTCGACCCGGGCGCGGTCGATCGGGCCGTCCTCGGTGGAGTCGTCGGAGACGACCCCGTACTCGATCGCGGCCATCAGCGGCAGCGCGTGCAGCTTCGAGCCGGGCAGCGCCCCTTCGGCGGCCTGCTCGGCGAAGGCGAACATCTCCTCGTGCGAGCCGTACCACTTGTCGCACAGGTACTGCAGCGCGGTGGCGTGGCAGCCGTAGTGGTGCGGGGCCCTGGCCACGGCCTCTGCCCAGTACGCGTCGAACACATCCCGAGGCGCCTGGATGCCGCGTGCGTGTGTGAGCGCGACCTGCCACGGCACCGGATCGGTGGGGTTGAGCTCGGCCGCGGCGGCGATCACCGGAACTGCATCCTCGAGGAGCGTGAAGAAGGCCCGGAACTGGTCCTCGGACACGTGCCTGGCGCGGTAGCCGGTACGTACCTCCCAGGCCTGCTGAATGCAGAGATCCGCCTTCACCAGCACCGCGTCCGGGTCCTCGGGCGAAGCGGCCAGCCAGCCCTCCAGCCAGCCCGGGCTGTGCAGCGCGTGCTCGGCGAGCTCGGAGACGCACACACTGCGGCGCTCCCACTGGGCGCCGAGCCGGGTCCCCGCGAGCAGTTCGCGGGCGGGGCCGGCGTCTCCGGCCGCGGCGGCGGTCAGCGCGGCCCGCAGGGCGGGGTCGGCGACGGCATCGACGGTGACAGCCTCGTCGGGCGGCAGGTCAGCGCCCACGGCCGAGCCGTGGCGGAGCATACGAGGCATAGTGATCAGGGAGCGCAGGGGCACGAGCGCACATTCAACAGGCCGCGGCGGACATCCACCAGGGATCCATGGCGCGTACCCGGTTTGACCCCTCAAGCCGGGCCCCGTAACCTTGACCCTCGGTGTGTTTCCATGCACGCCCACCCCTGAGCAACTCCCTCCCGATGGTTCTTCCGTTCGGGAGAGGCCGCTCATCCTTCCGGATCGTCGCAGGCTTCGGCCTGTGCGAGCGGCTGGCATCAGGGGATCCGTTCCGAGCGAGAGTGAGATCCGCGTGTACGCCATCGTGCGCAGCGGTGGTCGTCAGCACAAGGTTGCTGTTGACGACATCGTTGAGGTTGACAAGATTCCCACTGCCAAGGTTGGCGACACGGTCGAGCTCTCGACCCTGCTCGTTGTCGACGGCGACGCCGTGACCAGCGACCCGTGGGTGCTGGCCGGTATCAAGGTCACGGCCGAGGTCGTGGACCACCACAAGGGCGCGAAGATCGACATCCTTCGCTACAAGAACAAGACCGGCTACCGCCGTCGCCAGGGTCACCGCCAGCAGTACACGGCGATCAAGGTCACCGGTATCCCCACGGCTGCGAAGTAAGGGACTGAGAAGACATGGCACACAAGAAGGGCGCATCGTCCACTCGGAACGGTCGCGACTCCAATGCTCAGCGGCTCGGCGTGAAGCGCTTCGGCGGTCAGGTCGTCCTCGCCGGTGAAATCCTGGTCCGCCAGCGCGGCACCCACTTCCACCCGGGTGCGGGCGTCGGTCGCGGTGGCGACGACACCCTGTTCGCGCTGCAGCCCGGTGCGGTGCAGTTCGGCACGCACCGTGGACGCAAGGTCGTGAACATCGTTCCGGTCGCCTGATCGGATCTTTGCGAGGGCGGACCTCACTTCCCGTTCGGGAAGTGGGTCCGCCTTTCGCGTGTTGTAGCTAAGACATTTCGTACGTCGTAACTGGAGGCACACCCATGACCACCTTCGTGGACCGCGTCGAGCTGCACGTCGCCGCGGGTAACGGGGGCCACGGCTGCGCCTCCGTTCACCGGGAGAAGTTCAAGCCGCTCGGCGGCCCCGACGGCGGCAACGGCGGCCGTGGCGGTGACGTCATCCTGGTCGTCGACCAGTCGGTGACGACGCTGCTCGACTACCACCACAGTCCGCACCGCAAGGCCACCAACGGCCAGCCAGGCGCCGGCGACAACCGCTCCGGCAAGGACGGCCAGGACCTGGTCCTGCCGGTGCCCGACGGCACCGTCGTCCTCGACAAGCAGGGCAACGTGCTCGCCGACCTGGTCGGCCAGGGCACCACCTTCGTCGCCGGCCAGGGCGGCCGCGGCGGCCTCGGCAACGCCGCGCTGGCCTCCGCCCGCCGCAAGGCGCCCGGCTTCGCGCTGCTCGGCGAGCCGGGCGAGGCGCGTGACGTCGTCATGGAGCTCAAGACCGTCGCCGACGTGGCGCTGGTCGGGTACCCGAGCGCCGGCAAGTCCTCGCTGATCTCCGTGCTCAGCGCGGCCAAGCCGAAGATCGCGGACTACCCGTTCACCACGCTCGTGCCGAACCTGGGTGTGGTCACCGCCGGGTCGACCGTCTACACCATCGCCGACGTCCCCGGTCTGATCCCGGGCGCCAGCCAGGGCAGGGGCCTCGGCCTGGAGTTCCTGCGCCATGTCGAGCGCTGCTCGGTACTCGTGCACATCCTGGACACCGCGACGCTGGAGTCCGACCGCGACCCGGTCTCCGACCTCGATGTCATCGAGGAGGAGCTGCGGCAGTACGGCGGCCTGGACGACCGCCCGCGCATCGTCGTCCTCAACAAGATCGACATTCCGGACGGCCAGGACCTCGCGGACATGATCCGCCCGGATCTCGAGGCACGCGGCTACCGCGTCTTCGAGGCGTCCGCCGTTGCCCGTACGGGTCTGAAGGAGCTCTCCTTCGCGCTGGCCGAGATCATCGCGGCGGCGCGCGCGGCCAAGCCGGTCGAGGAGGCGACCCGAATCGTCATCCGCCCCAAGGCGGTCGACGACGCGGGCTACACGGTCGTGCAGGAGGAGGACAGGCTGTTCCGGGTGCGCGGCGAGAAGCCGGAGCGCTGGGTCCGCCAGACCGACTTCAACAACGACGAGGCCGTCGGCTACCTCGCCGACCGCCTCAACCGCCTCGGTGTCGAGGAGGCGCTGATGAAGGCCGGCGCCCGCGCGGGCGACGGCGTGGCCATCGGCCCCGAGGACAACGCGGTCGTCTTCGACTGGGAGCCGACGATGATGGCGGGAGCGGAGATGCTCGGCCGCCGCGGCGAGGACCACCGGCTGGAGGCCCCGCGTCCGGCGGCGCAGCGGCGAAAGGACCGCGACGCGGAGCGGGACGAGGCGGAGCGGGAGTACGACGAGTTCGACCCGTTCTAGGGCGTGTTTTAGAAGTAGCGCCGTCCGCCCGCAGGGCGGGCCCTGCGGCGTCTGGTGCGTGCAATCGCAAGGCGGTGGGGGCACCCCCGGACGAAGTCTGGGGGAGTGCGTGCCAGGCGTCGCGGCTAGGACGGTGGCCGCGGGGTGGTGTCCGCGGCCGGCGGTGGTGTGCCGGAGGCCTCGGGACGAGGCACAGTGTGATTACGACGAGTTCGTCCCGTTCTGTGACCTCTGATCCGGCTAAATCCACGGATCAGAGGCAACCTTCGGGCTCTCAGACCCGTCTGACTGGCGTGTGGCGTTACGGGGACTACCCGTTCGCCTCCCGAGCCTCAGTCGAACGGAGCACCAAGGGCCGATGAAGATCTCCTTCCTCATCCATACCGTTTACGGTATTGGCGGGACGATCCGCACCACGCTCAACCTCGCCGAAGAGCTTGTGAACCGCCACGAGGTGGAGATCGTCTCGGTCTTCCGGCACCGGGACGTCCCGCTCTTCTCCATCGACCCGCGCATCACTGTCGTACCCCTCGTCGACACCCGGGTGAACTCGCCGACGAACGAGAAGGAGCACCCCTTCCAGCTCCAGCCCGCGACGTTCTTCCCGCAGAACGAGGCGCGTTACAAGGAGTACAGCCGGCTCACCGACGACCGCGTCCGCGAGCACTACGCCGCCTCTGATGCGGACGTCGTCGTCGGCACCCGGCCCGGACTCGTCGCGTACGTCGCGCAGTTCGCCCCGGACGGCGCGGTCCGCATCGGCCAGGAACACATGACGCACAACCACCACAAGGCGGCGCTGCGTGCCGAGATGTACGAGCATCTCGCCGCGATCGACGCCTTCGTGACGGTCTCCGAGGGTGACGCCAAGGTGTGGCGGGAGAAGATGCCGCTGCCCAGCACCCGGGTGCTGGCCATCCCCAACAGTGTTCCCGAGCCGCAGGTCGCTCCCTGTGACGGGACGGGCAACACCGTCGTCGCGGCCGGCCGGCTGGCGACGGAGAAGCAATACAACGTCCTGATCGACGCCTTCGCCAAGGTCACGGCCGTACGACCGGATTGGGTGCTGCGCATCTACGGCGGCGGCGACCGGCGCCCCGGGCTCCGCGACCAGATCCTGAAGATGGGCCTCTACAACAAGGTCCACCTCATGGGGCCGCATTCACCCATCGAACCCGAGTGGGCCAAGGGCGCCATCGCCGTCTCCACCTCGCGCCACGAGTCGTTCGGCATGACGCTCGTCGAGGCCATGCGCTGCGGTCTGCCGGTGATCTCCACCGACTGCGACTACGGGCCGCGCGAGATCATCAACAACGGCGTGGACGGCGTCCTCGTCCCGGTCGGCGATGTGAAGGCGACCGTCGACGCGCTGCTCAAGCTGATCGACGACGAGGCGCTGCGGCGCCGACTGGGCGCGGCCGCGCGGGAGAGCGCCCGCCGCTTCGACCCCTCCCAGATCGTCAAGGAGTACGAGAACCTCTTCGAGGAGTTGGCCGTCGGCACGTCACCGCGCGGCTCCGCGCCGGACTTCGCGCCGGTGGCCGACTGTGTGGTGGCCGCGGACGGCGCGCTCGCCCTCACCCTGGTCAGCCCGCGCCCGGCTGCCGACCAGGCCGGTCTGCGGCTGCTGTGCGTACGCACCCAGGGAAGCACCGAGGTCCGTACGTTCGCGTTCGGACCGGACGGATCCGTCACGATCCCGGCCGGTGAGCAGCTCGACGAGGGTGTCTGGGAGCTCTTCGTCGAGATGGCGGCCACCGGTGCGCGCTCCCGGCTGGGCAGCCGCAATGTCGACCAGCGCGGCGCCATGCACGCCGCGGAGCGGCTGGTGCCGGGCGGGGCCGTCCGCAACCTCGTGCCGTACGCCGACAAGGCCAAGGGCACGCTCGTTCTGCGGTCCTGGGTCCGGCCGGTGCACGCGGAGGCCGCGGATGTGCGGCTCGTCGGCAAGAAAGTCACGCTGTCGGGCCGCCTGATCGGCGCCAACCCGGCCGGTGACCCCGTGCTCGTGCTGCGCCGTCGCGGCAGGCCGGCGCGTGAACTGACCTTCACCGGGCGGTGGGAGGAGGCACATGTCTTCCACGTCACCGTCCCCTGTGCGCAGCCGGCCGCGCACCAGGCCACCGCGCACGATGTGTGGGACGCCCTGCTCCGTTATGCGCCGGATGCCCAACCGGCGAAGATTGGGCGGGTACTGGACGACGTCGTCATGAAGAAGGACATCTACAACTATCCGTTGACTATTCTGCCCAAGAAGAGGAACGGGAGCCTCGCCCGCGCTGTCGCCAAGAAGGTCCTCAGAAGGCCCAAGAAGAGGGTCCGGGTGCGTTTCTTCTACACGGACTCCAACGACGTTGCTCTCAACGTGGTTGACCTGTAGAGATTTCCCGCACGTGAATTCCGTGGGTCCACTTCGGTCGGCCTTCGCCTTGAGGAGCGGTCCCCTCCACTTCTTCGTGTGGTCTCGGTCACCTGGTCAATCGTTGTGTGCGACGGGATTAGCCTGACCACCAGGCAAACGGCAGGTTGCACGATGGCGTGGAGTGGAAGACGCCCGCCTTGCGAGACGGTAACTGAGAGTGCAACTATCGGAATGTTCCCCCGCCCCCGCAAGGTAGGTCGTCTGTGTCTGTGCAGCACATAGTCAAGCCCCGAACCACAGCAGTCGTGCTCGCCGGTGGCACCGGCCAGCGCGTGGGTCTGTCGATCCCGAAGCAGCTGCTGAAGATCGCCGGCAAGGCTGTCATCGAGCACACGCTGACGATCTTCGAGCAGGCCGAGTCCATCGACGACGTGATCGTGCTGATGGCGCCGGGTTTTGTGCCCGACGTGGAGAAGATCATCGCAAAGGCCGGACTGACCAAGGTCACCAAGGTCATAGAGGGCGGCTCCACGCGCAACGAGACCACCGAGCGGGCCATCGCCGCGCTCGGTGAGGGACTTGCCGAGGGGGAGGACCGCAATGTCCTCTTCCATGACGCTGTCCGTCCGCTTTTGTCACAGCGTGTGATCCAGGGGTGTGTTGACGCCCTTGAGCGCTATCAGGCCGTCGATGTCGCCATCCCGTCCGCGGACACGATCATCGTGACCCGCACCCACGGCGAGGACGGCGAGTTCATCACCGACGTCCCGGACCGCTCGCGGCTGCGCCGCGGCCAGACGCCGCAGGCATTCAAGCTCTCCACCATCCGCAGGGCGTACGAGATCGCGGCCGGCGACCCGAACTTCCAGGCCACGGACGACTGTTCCGTGGTGCTGAAGTATCTGCCGGACGTGCCGATCTATGTCGTCGCGGGCGACGAGTACAACATGAAGGTGACCCAGCCGGTCGACGTCTTCATCGCCGACAAGCTCTTCCAGCTGGCCACCACCGCGTCTCCGCGCCAGGCGGACGAGGCGGCTTACCGCGAGTTGCTGGCGGGCCGGACGCTGGTCGTGTTCGGCGGCTCGTACGGCATCGGCGCGGACATCGCCGCGCTGGCGAAGGAGTACGGCGCGAACGTCTACGCGCTGGGCCGCTCCACCACGGGCACGCACGTGGAGAACCCGGAGCACGTCGACGACGCGCTCTCCAAGGCGTACTCCGAGACGGGCCGGATCGACTACGTCATCAACACCGCGGGTGTGCTGCGCATCGGCAAGCTGGCGGAGACGGACAACACGACGATCCAGGAGGCGTTGAACGTCAATTACCTGGCGCCGGTCCAGATTGCCCGCGCCTCGTACAAGTACCTGGCGGAGACCAAGGGGCAGCTGCTGCTCTACACCTCCTCCAGCTACACCCGCGGGCGTGCCGAGTACAGCCTTTATTCGTCGACCAAGGCGGCCATGGTCAACCTCACCCAGGCCCTCTCCGACGAATGGGCGCCCGACAGAATTCGCGTCAACTGCGTGAATCCCGAGCGCACGGCGACCCCGATGCGTACCAAGGCCTTCGGTCAGGAGCCCACCGGCTCGCTGCTCTCCTCCGAGGCTGTGGCCAGGACTTCTCTGGACGTTCTGCTCTCCGAGCTGACCGGCCATGTCATCGACGTACGACAGCAGGATCCGACCCGCGAGGCGAGCGAAGCATCGGGGTTCGAGCAGGCACTGGCATCCGTCCTGGACCGTCAGGAAGACGTGTAATATTCGGCATCAATTAAATTGTTGGGCCTCTGTGGTCGCCATAACGCGAACACGGAGGCCTGAATTCGTGAAGCTTACACTTCGCGTTTGCATCTAAATGTGGTAAACCGGCACCCCCTTGGAGCAGGTTCTTCGTGATTTCGACCGCCATTCGCCTGGCCCGCGTGGGCAGTGGATCAGAATTGGTCGCCGCAGTCCTTCTGGGACTGGGCTTTCCGTGCGCGCTGCTCGCCGCGCTGATTCCGAGTATCTGGGGCTTTGTCGCGGCCGCCGTCGTGACCTATGCCGCGGACTGGTACCTGCACCGGCGTGGCAGCTATCTCGTCAACAGGCTGAACAAGATCAAGTTCGCTCTGCCGATGCGCTTCCTGGTGCGTCAGCTGCTGCTGATCCTGCTGCTGGCCCGGCTGAACCTGGGTGAGCAGACCCTCTTCCATCTGGCGGTCGGCGGCTTCCTGTTCCTCTTCGGTCTCCAGGCCCCGCACGGCGCCCTGGCCACCCTGATCAAGCTGCGCCGCACCATGCCGGTGGTCACGCGCAACGTCGATTTGCACGGCCTGAAGATCCCGGACGCCCCGCCGAAGGCCCTGCTGAGCCGATCCGTCGAGAAGCTGCTCCATCTGGACATCCCGGCCGTCGCGGGTGTGCTGATCGCCGCCCAGACGCACCAGAACGTCGCCGCGTATGTCGGCATGGCCGTCTCCGTCGGCCTGGCGGTGCTCTACACCGGTGCCCTCTTCCGGTACATCCGGCGGAACAGGCGCGTACCGACTGCGCCCCAGGTGCTCAAGGGCGTCGACCGGTGGCTGCGGGAGTACCGGCCGACCGTGGCCATGTACTTCTCCGGCTCCAAGGAGTCGGCGTACCAGGTGAAGATGTGGATGGAGACGTTGGAGCAGCTGGAGGCCCGGCCGCTGATCATCCTCCGCGAGCGCCACATCGTGCCGCAGCTGGAGGCGACTTCGGTGCCGGTCATCTGTGTGCCCGGCGGCATCCACCTGATGAATATGGATCTCTCCACGGTCCGGGTGACGCTGTACCCGGCCAACGTGGGCAAGAACATACACATGCTGCGCGTACCGACCATGAAGCATGTCTTCATCGGGCACGGCGACAGCGACAAGGTCGCCAGCGTCAACCCGTTCAGCAAGGTGTACGACGAGGTGTGGACGGCAGGCCGGGCCGGCCGTGACCGGTACGCCCTCGCCGACGTCGGCGTGCGCGACGAGGACATCGTCGAGGTCGGCCGCCCCCAGCTGGCCCCCATAGCCTCCTGGACCGGAGCCTGGAAGAACCCGATCCCGACCATCCTGTACGCCCCCACCTGGGAGGGCTGGGACGACAACCCCGGCAACACCTCCCTGCTGCTGGCCGGCGAGAACATCGTCAAGCGGCTGCTCAATGCCGAGCAGCCGGTCCGGCTGATCTACAAGCCGCACCCCTTCACGGGCACCCGCAGCGCCAGGGCCAAGGCCGTCCACACGCGCATCATGGCGCTCGTCGAGAAGGCCGCCGCGGAGCGCGCCGCCGAGCCCCGATGGGCCAAGGAAGCGGCCGCGGCACAGGCCGACCAGGCCGCCGCACGGGCGACCCTGGCGCGGGCCGAGGCGCGACTGGCCGAGCTGTCCAAGCCCGGCCGGCCGGGTGGCGACGAGTCGGAGACGTCGCGGGTCTCGCTCGCGGACCCGCAGCGCCTCGAAGAGATCAAGAAGCTGCGCGCGGAGTGGAACGAGGCGTACTGGCGCTCAGTCGGCTGGTGGCAGCACAAGACGGTGACCGGCACCGAGCCGCGTCTGTACGACTGCTTCAACGAGGCGGACGGCATGGTGTCCGACATCTCCAGCGTGGTCTCGGACTTCATCGCGAGCGGCAAGCCGTACGCCGTGACCGACTCGGCGGACGTGGGCGCCGAGGAGTTCAGGCGGCAGAACACCGCCGTACGGGCCGCGGTCATCCTCTCCAACAGCGCCGAGGAACTGGGTGAGTTGCTGGCCGCCGTCGCCGACCCGGCCGCGGA
The DNA here is from genome assembly GCF_053599675.1 of Streptomyces sp. NPDC000880. NCBI lineage: Bacteria > Bacillati > Actinomycetota > Actinomycetes > Kitasatosporales > Streptomycetaceae > Streptomyces > Streptomyces sp. NPDC000880. Next base: position 32,776 of record NZ_JBSFMS010000074.1, read on the forward strand.
CACCCTCGCCGAGGCACGGCGCGAGCTGAAGCGGTATCTGCTCGGGCCCGACGAACCCACCTCCATCGAGCAGTTCAACTCCGCCGTGGCGGCGCTGGCGGCCAGGTCCGAAGCACGCAACGCCGGGGCCGGTCAGCAGCTCGTCGACCTGGACGGGGATCTGGACGACCCGGGGGAGGACACCGTGGCCGGGGACACCGACACTGCGGTGACCGGGCTGGACTCGCCGGTCGCAGGCTGACCCGTTGTGGCGTCCGCCGCGGAACAACGACAGGATGGCGGGCCATGAACGCGAACGAGTCCGATGTCAGCGTGATCATCGGGGCCTATGAGGCCATGCCGTATCTGGTGCGGTGTCTGGCGTCGGTCGAGGCGCAGAGCATCGGTGCCGACCGGATCGAGATTGTGGCTGTCGATGACGGTTCGTCCGATGGCACGGGGGAGTATCTGGAGGAGTTCGCGGCTGGGACCAAGGTCCCGATGCGGGTGGTGAGACAGGCCAACTCCGGTGGTCCTGGTGGTCCGCGTAATGTCGGGCTGTCGCTGGCGCGTGGTCGCTATGTGTTCTTCCTCGACGCGGACGACTATCT